>DASZFX010000263.1:0-6370 GCA_035939375.1 Roseiarcus sp. | reverse complement strand
GATCTTCTTGAACGCGTCCTTATTGTACATAAAGCCATGGATGACCGAGGCCATCGGTACGCAGAAAGTCGTCTTGCCGTCGTCCGTCGTCCAGGCCGATTTGGCGACGGCGGAAAAGTCCGACATGCCCTTGAGGTCATTGAGCCCGTCGATCTGCTTCTTGTTATAGAGCTCCAGCGAAGCGTCGAAGGGACGACAGGTGATGAGATCGCCCGCCGTGCCGCCGGCAAGGCGCGCGTTGAGCGCCGCATTGTATTCCTTGGGCGCCGTCGGCGAGAATTCGACCTTGATGTCGGGATAATGCTTGTTGAAGGCGGGAATGATTTTCGTCGTCCAGATGTCGGCGTCGTCGTTGCGCCAACTCTCGATCTTGAGCGAGCCGGCCTGAGCGGCGGCGAGTCCGACGAGCAGCGCGGCCAAGGCGGCGCCCGCTCTCAATCCATTGACGCGTATCTTGTTCATTTCCGTCTCCCTTTTCACGGGCGTTCAGCCCATTGCCAAAATCATGCGCTCTGGTTCAAACGCGACAGCGCCGCGCCGACATGCCCGCGCGTTTCCCTGAGGAGGTTATCAGCGCGTTCGCGGACGCCTGCGCCCGAGGCGATCAGCACCGCGCATTTTACATCGTCTGCGGCGCTGGCGAGACTGCGCCGCGCCGCGTTCTCGTCGACCCCGGCGATCGATACGATAATGTCCAGCGCGCGGCGGCGGAGCTTTTCGTTGTCGGGACGCAGGTTGACCATCAAGCCGCGATAGACGTGGCCGAGCCGCGCATTGGCCAGCGTCGAGAGGAGGCCGAGCGCGCATTTTTGCGCGGTTCCGGCGCTCAGCCGGGTCGAGCCGCAGAGCGCCTCGCGGCCGGTCTCGATGAGGATCGGATGATCGGCGTTTTCAAGCAGCGGCGAGCCTGGCTGGTTGGCGAGCGCGACGATGATCGCGCCCCGGCGGCGGGCTGCCTCGACGCCGGCGATCGTGAAAGGGGTCGCGCCGCTCGCCGAGACCGCGATGACGACGTCGTTGGACATTCGGCCGAGGGCGCGGATTTCGCGCTGCGCTGCGTCGGTATCGTCTTCGGCCGCGCCGTCAATCCGATGGGCTCGCGCGACGCCCCCAGCGATGATGAAGACGATGCGGGACGGATCAAGGCCGAATGTGCCGGGCAATTCCGCGCCGTCCTGGATGGCGATGAGGCCCGAGGAGCCGGCGCCGACATAGACGAGCCTGCCGCCTTCGGCGAGCCTTTCGCTGATCGCGACGGCGGCGCGCTCGATGGCCGCCAGCGAAGCAGCGACCGCCTCCGCCGCTCGGCGCTGGCCGGCGATCAGCGCATCGAGGAAGGTCGGATCGCCGAAACGCTGGCTGTCGTCGTCCCCGGCCATCCGGCCTCCCTGGCGTATTCAAAGCGCGAGCGGTGTCGAGGAAGGCGGCGCAAGATTCAGGCCCGAAGAACCGGATTTAGAACCAATGGTTCCTACCTCTTGTCTTAATTGTTAACGGAATGTATACCTCTTGTCTAGGGCCGAGTCCGACTTTCGTTTCCGCCAGGAGATTGGGGCGGCGTTGAGCGGCCGGCGGCGGGATGAAGGCGCAAGAGGCGAGCAGGCAGTGACCCGCGTTCAACTCTATCTTGGCGTCGACGGCGGCGCGACCCGCTGCCGGGCGCGTCTGCGCAACGCTTCAGGCGAAGTTCTCGCCGAGGTCGAAGGTCCAGCCGCCAATATCTACGTCGATTTCGATCGCGCGCTCGCCGTCGTACTTGATCTGACGGCCCAGGCCGTGGGGAAGGCCCGCCTTGCGTCGGCGGAGCAGGGAGGTATTTCGCTCGGGCTCGGTCTTGCCGGCCTTTCCAGCAAGGAGGAAGCGGCGCGCGTTGTCGCGGCTTTGCCTGGCTGGGCAAGCGTCGCCGCCGTCAATGACGCGATCGCGGCCTGCCAAGGCGCCCATGCCGGCGCAGACGGCGGCCTCGTCATCGCCGGCACTGGCTCGGCTGGCGCGGCGCGGGTCAAGGGGCGCGACTTCGTCATCGGCGGGCGCGGCTTTCTCCTTGGCGACGACGGCGCGGCGGCGCGGATCGGCGCGGACGCCTTGCGCGCCGCGCTTCGCGCGCATGACGGGCTGCAGAAGCCGACGCCGCTGACGCAGTCGCTGATGGCCCATTTCTCGAACGATCCCGTGGCCATGGTGCATTGGGCGCTTTCCGCCAAGCCGAGCGACTATGGCGCTTTCGCCCCGCAAGTGATCTCTGCGGCGCGCGCGGCCGATCCGGTCGCCGCGCGCATCGTCGAAGCCGCGGCGCGGGCGCTCGATGCGCTCACCAGCGCCTTGGAGGCGCTTGGCGCGCCGCGCGTCGTGATGGTCGGCGGCCTTGCCGAGCCGATCCGGCCGCACCTTCCTGCGGCCCTCGCGGCCAGGCTGCGCAATCCGCTTTTTGACGCGACCGACGGGGCGATCCTCGCCGCCGGCGGCGTCCTGCCTGAGACACGAGAGATCATCGAGAGGCGGCCCGCATGACGATCGCCGAAGCGCCGCCGCGCGCTCCGCTTTACACGACGGTCGGCGAGACCTTGAAACGCGAGATCGTCGGCGGTCGCTTCGCCGACACCGAGGTCCTCCCCGGCGAGCGCGAACTCTCCGCGCTGCTGAACGTCTCGCGTACGACCTTGCGCAGGGCGATCACCGACCTCGTCGCTGAAGGCGTGCTCTATCACCGCCACGGCGCCGGCACGTTCATTCGCCGCGCGCTGCCGCGGGTCGATCAAGCGCTGTCGCGCCTGACCGGATTTACCGAGGATATGCGCTTGCGCGGCTTCGTCGCCGGCTCGCGCGAGTTGGAGCGCGGCGTCTTCCTGCCGACGCCGGAAGAGGCGATGATGCTCGGCGCCGGTCCCAACGAAGGGGTGATACGCCTGTCGCGTCTGCGCCTCGCCAGCGACGTGCCGATGGCGATCGAGCACGCCGTCATTCCGCAGCGCTATATTCCCGACCCGGCGATGATCGGCTCTTCTCTCTACGACGTCCTGGAGGCGCGCCATTTCAAGCCGGTGCGCGCCCTGCAGCGTCTGCGCGCGATCTTGCTCAGCGACGCCGACGCCGATCTCCTCGGCGTCGAGCCCAAAAGTCCGGCGCTCTACATTCAGCGCATCGCCTATCTGGCCGACGGCCGCTGCGTCGAATTCACTCGCTCGTACTATCGCTCCGACACTTACGATTTCGTATCGGAGCTGACCCTCTCGCCAGCCATGCGTCGGAGCAAGACGTGAGCGCTTTCGTGGGCGAGACGCCTTCGTTGATGTTCCGCGAGATCGGCGAGGCCGGCGAGGCGATCGCCCGTCAACTGGCGGCCAATGGCGAGGCGACGAAGCGCTACGCCGCCGCGATCCGCGACCGCGATCCCCGCCTGGTGGCGACGATCGCCCGCGGCAGTTCGGACCATTGCGCGCTCTACCTCAAATATCTCATCGAGATTCTCGTCGGCGTCCCTTGCGCTTCGATCGGTCCCTCGATCGCCTCCTTGTATCAAGCCAGGCTGCGGTTGGAGGGCGCTGTTGCGCTCGCCATCTCGCAATCCGGCCGCAGTCCCGACATTGTCGCAATGCAGGAGGCGGCAAAACGCGCCGGCGCCCTCACGCTCGCGCTGGTCAACGACGTCTCTTCGCCGCTCGCGACAAGCGCCGACTGTCTCCTGCCGATACACGCCGGTCCGGAAAAATCGGTTGCTGCGACAAAATCGATGATCGCGACCCTTGCCGCCGGCGCCGCGCTGATCGCCGAATGGCGGCAGGATGCGGCCTTGAGCGCGGCGCTCTTCAAGCTTCCGGCTCTCCTCAGCGCCCAGGTCACGCCGCCGCCGGCGCCGTTGATCGAGCGCGTCGCAGGGGCCAAATCGGCTTTCGTCCTCGGCCGCGGCGCGACATTCGCCATGGCGGCCGAAGCGGCGTTGAAGCTCAAGGAAACCTGCGCCATTCACGCCGAAGCCTTTTCCTCCGCCGAAGTGCTGCATGGCCCGGCCGGAATCGTATCGCCGGGCTTTCTGGTGATCGCGTTCGTGCCGCAGGACGAAGCGCGCGAGGGTATGAGCGAGACTTTGGCCCGCCTCGCCGCGATGGGCGCCGAGACGATCATCGTCGACGCGTTGGACAAGGACGGCCCCTCGGCGCTTGCGGCGGCTCGGGCCGACCATCCGCAACTGACCCCCATCGCAATGATCCATCGCTTCTACCGTCTGGCGGAAGCTTGCGCGCGCAGGCTCGGCCGCGACCCCGACAATCCGCCGCATCTGCGCAAGGTGACGGAGACGCGATGATGCTTGTTCTTTCCGGCGCGCGTCTCTTCGACGGCGAACGATTTTTTGACGATCACGCGCTGGTCGTCGATCAAGGCGCCATCGTCGCCCTGACGCCCTATGCCGAGCGGCCGCGTGGCGGGGAGACGCGCGATCTCGGCGGCGGCGTGCTCGCGCCGGGCTTCATCGACTGGCAGGTCAATGGCGGCGGCGGCGTTCTGTTCAATGAGACGCCGACGGTCGAAGGGATTCGCGCGATCGTCGAGGCGCACCGGAAATACGGCGTGACTTCGCTTCTGCCGACGATCATCACCGATGCGCCGGAGAAGCTTTCGCTCGCGCTTCAGGCCGCGCGCCGGGCGCTCGATGAAATACCAGGCGCGCTCGGAATCCATGTCGAGGGGCCTTTCATCGATCCGCGCCGCAAAGGCGCCCATCCGCCGGAATGGATTCGTCCAATGCGCGAAGAGGACGCCGAGGGGTTGATCGGGGCCCGCGCGGGCGTCATGGTCGTCACGCTCGCGCCGGCTTCGGCGCCGAACGAACTCATTGGGCGCCTGGCGAACAGCGGCGTCGTCGTCAGCGTCGGCCACTCCGAGGCGAGCGCCGAAGAGACGCGCGCCGCATTCGACGCCGGCGCCAGCGCCGTCACTCATCTTTACAATGCGATGAGCCAGCTCGGCCATCGCGCGCCCGGCGTCGTCGGCGCCGCGCTCGCCGACCCGCGCGTCATCTGCGGCTTTATCGCGGACGGTTTTCACGTGCATGAAGCGGCGACCCGCGTCGCCTTCAGGGCCAAGGGGGCCGGCGGAATCGCTCTTGTTTCCGACGCCATGCCGCCGGCGGCCGGCGGCCCTGAAATCTATGAACTCCAGGGTCGGCGCGTCACGCAGGTCGGCCTGAAACTCACGCTCGACGACGGCACTCTCGCGGGCGCCGCGATCACCCTGCTCGACGCGGTGCGATACGTCCATCAGACGATCGGCGTTGCGCTCGCTGAGGCGCTGACGATGGCGACCTCGACGCCGGCGCGCCTCCTCAGGATCGACGATCGGCTCGGCCGATTGAAGCCGGGTCGCCGCGCCGATTTCGTTCATCTCGGCGATGATTTGAGACTAGGCAGCGTCTGGATCGCCGGGCGCGAGTCGTGAGGGCGTCGCCCGTTTTCGCCTCGCCGGCAAGGTTCGTCATTTCTTCTTTGCGATCCAAGCCTCGCCGGCTCAGTCGTTCGGGAAATCCGCCACGTTTTGGACGGTCGGGCAAACCCTGAGGCCGTGATGCCAAAAGCGCCTTCGAAAAAAAGCAAAGCGGACGCCGTCTGCGCCATTTCTTCAGAGTCTTGCCGCGGGTAATTTTGGCGCGACGCACCAAATGCGCGACGTTGCGCGACGCGACGATTTGACCTAGCGTTATGTGAATAGGCGATTACGCGAGGGTGAGAGCTGTCCATCGACGACCTCGCCAATTCCGTCAGACCGTAATGATCGAGCGCGCCCGGGTCGGACGGACGCGCTCACGACGCATGGGGGAAGCATAATGCCGCTTTTCACGAGGCTGCTGCTGTTCCTTCTTGTTGCTCTCTGCCTATCAACTAGCGCCGCCTCGGCGCAGACGTGCAACGCCATTAAGGCCGGCGTCGCGGCGGCGCGACAAAGCGGCGATCTTGTCGCGATGGAGCGGTTGATCCGGCAAGTCGACACGGCGGAGGCGGGTTGCAATGCGGAGGCGACCCGATGCCTCTCCCGCGTCGCGGCGGGCAGCTTCGTCACGGCCGCGCGCGCCATTGCCGCCAAAGGCGCCGGCGAAGAGGAAATCGTGGCGCTGCTCAATCGGGGCGCCGCCGCGACGGCGCGCTCCTGGATGATCAACGCCACGTTGGGCGATCTCAAGAGCAACGCGGCGGCGGAGGCTCACGATCCAAATTTGTATACGCAGGCGTCTCGGCTCTATGAAGAGGCGCTAACGGATATTGCGGAGTCGCCGGCCAAGGGATGCGCGGGGTACGAGGGCGCCGGAGGTCCGACCGGCGACGCGCTCGCCAAGATCAGCGCCAAAGCCAACACCGCGCGCATGCTCGCCTCGCAATGG
>DASZFX010000262.1:0-3660 GCA_035939375.1 Roseiarcus sp. | reverse complement strand
GTACCTCGGCGCCGGCAAGGCGGTGCTCGGCACGGACGACGACGTCATCACCGGCCCGACCTTGTCGCGCCTCTATGGGGCCGAGATAGATTTCGTGCGCATAGGCGGGCGCGTCTTCGTCATGTCCGGCGATGTCGACATGGAGAGCGATCCCCATCGCCACGAGGACGGCGGCCATGATCACGATCACGGCGGCCGCCGCCATGGTCACGCCGCCCATGCTGACGACGGCGGCTCCTGATGTTCGACTATGATTTCATGCGCACGGCCTTCATGGCCTCGGGCATCGTCGCGATCCTTGCCGGTATGGTCGGCTTCTTTCTCGTCCTGCGCGGACAAACTTTCGCCGGCCACGCCTTGTCGCATGTCGGTTTCACCGGCGCGACGGGCGCGGTGCTTTTCGGCCTGTCGCCGCTCGCCGGCCTTGTCGGCTTCACAATCATCGCCGGCTTCGCCATGGGCGCGCTCGGCGAGCGCCTGAGCCAGCGGGACGTCGCCATCGGCATGATGCTGTCCCTGGCCCTCGGCCTCGGCCTGTTGTTCCTGCATTTCTACACCTCTTATGCGAGTCAGGCGGCGGCGCTGCTGTTCGGCAATGTGCTTGGCGTCGATAACGCGGCGCTGGTCGCCTTGGCGATCCTGGCGACGCTGAGCCTCGCAGCGCTCGCCGTCCTTGCCCGGCCGTTGATTTTCGCGAGCCTGCAGCCGGAGCTCGCCGAAGCGCGGGGCGTGCCGGTTCGTTTCGTCTCGACCGCCTTTTTAATGATCGTCGCCGTCGCGGTGTCGGAATGCGCGCAGATCGTCGGCGTGCTGCTCGTCTTCACGCTGATGGTCGGCCCGGCCGCGGCGGCGCTTGCTTTCACGCGGCGGCTCTACGCGGCGATCGCGCTGGCCGCGCTTCTCGCCGTCATCGAAGCCTGGGGCGGGCTGACCCTCGCCTTCTACAGCGACTGGCCGACGAGCTTCTGGATCACGGCGCTGTCAGGCCTGGTCTATTTCGCGAGCCTTAACAGCTGGCGGAAAGGCGCCTGAGGCGCGGCAGGCCTTCACTTGGGCGGCTGGAGGCCATTGTACTGCGCGGCCGAAAGCACGACCGAGACGAAGGTCGTCGCCTTGTCATTCGGGCCGAAAGGTCCGGGGACCTTGTTCTTCACCGGCGGCAGGCTCTTGAGGAAAGCGACGATGGCCTTGGCGTCTTCATCGGTCAAATGAGCGAGGGCCGGGAAGGGCATTACTTCCGACAGCATACGCCCATCCGGCCGCTTGCCGGTTCTCAAAGCCGCGATGATTTGATCGTCGCTCCAGGCGCCGAGTCCGGTGTCGTTGTCGGGGGTCAGGTTCGGGCCGACATAGATTCCGACGCCGGGAATGGCGAAGCCGACGTCCGAACCGCCGAGATAGCGCGCCATGTCCGGCTGGCCAAGCAAGCCGCCGGGCGTATGACAATCCGAGCAGCCGGTGATCGTGACGAGATATTTGCCGCGCTGGATTTGCGCATCATCCGCCAACGCCGGACCTGCCGACGCCGCGCCGGCGAGAATCGCGGCGAGAAAAAGACGGGTTCGGTCTTTACGCATGAGCGACCCCAATCAAAGCTTGTGGGCTGCCAGACTATTGGCTGGGGGCGGGAGGTCAAGCAGACGGGCGATCACGTCTTGACCGCGAGCCGGCCCATCGTTGCTCGGCCGAGCCCGACGAGCAAGACGCCGGTCGTCCCCTCGGTGGCGCGGCGGATCCCCGGCCGGCGCATGAGGTCGCCGGCTCCGGCGACGTCCGCAGTGTCCGTGCCGGGGGTGACGATGACGATCAGGGCGACGCGAGAAAAGCGAGAAATGTGGTTCATGAATGCGCTTTCCCCTTCGGGCGGACGCCCAAAAGGATAGACTGGCGATGGCGAGCGCCGCCGAAAAGCCTATTCTATGCCTGACGCACGCCAACGGGCGAAGCCCGGCCGACGGGCAGGCGCCTCGCGGAGGAGACCGGGATGAAATCGGGAGGGTTTGGCCCCATCGCGCATGGGTCGCCGAAGCCGCGGCGATGACCGACGAGGTTGATTATATCGTGATCGGCGCCGGGCCCTCGGGCTGCGCCGTGGCGGCGAGACTGGCCCAACATTCGAGCGCGCCCAGCGTCGCGCTGATCGAGGCGGGCCCTGACCGGGCGCCCGTCATGTCCGATATTCCATTGGGCATCACCGCTCTCGTTCCGCTCAAGAGCCGTTACAACTACGCTTATCGGACCGTCCCGCAGGAAATGTTGAACGGTCGGGTCGGCTATCAGCCTCGCGGCCGCGGCCTTGGCGGCAGCAGCCTGATCAATGCGATGATCTGCATTCGCGGCCAGCCGCAGGATTACGACGGCTGGGCGTCGCTCGGCTGTTCGGGCTGGGGCTGGCCCGATGTCTTTCCCTATTTCAGACGCATCGAGGACAATGCCCGCGGCGCCGACGAATGGCACGGCGTCGGAGGGCCGCTCAAAGTCGCCGACCTCACCTATCGAAACCCGGCTGCACAGGCCTTCCTCGATGCGGCTGTTCAAGCAGGCTATCGGCTGAACCAGGATTTCAACGGCCCTTCGCAGGAAGGGGTAGGCTTCTATCAGGTCTTTCAACAGAACGGCCGGCGTTGGAATGCGGCGCGCGCCTATGTGCAATCCGGCCACGAGCGGGCGAACCTGCGCGTGATCGCCGACCGACAGGCGCGGCGGATCATCTTCGAAGATCGCCGAGCCGCGGGCGTCGCCTTCGCCGGACCTGGCGGTGAAAGCTTGCGCGCCCGCCGGGAAATCGTGCTTTCGGCCGGCGTCTTCGGTTCGCCGCAGCTCCTCATGGTCTCGGGCGTCGGGCCGGCGGATCATTTGCGCGCGATGGGGATCGACGTTGTCGCGGATGCGCCGGAGGTCGGCGAGAATTTGCAGGACCATCTTGATCATATCGAGAACCGGCGCTCGAACGCCGATGGCCTCTTCGGCCTCTCGCTGCGGGCGTTGCGCCAAGGCGTCGCCGCAGCGTTCGACTATGCGAGGAACGGCCGCGGCTTGCTGACGAGCAACGCCGCCGAGGCCGGCGGCTTCCTCAAGAGCCGCGCCGAGGTCGAGCGGCCGGACCTTCAGCTTCATTTCTGCGTCGGCTTCGTCGACGACCACAACCGCAAGCTCCATCTCGGCGCCGGCATGTCGCTTCACGTTTGCGTGCTGCGCCCGAAGAGCCGCGGAAATGTACGGCTGAAGAGCGCCGACATCGCCGAGGCGCCTTTGATCGACCCGCGATTTCTCACCCAGCAAGAGGATAGGGAGACGCTTGTCCTCGGCGCGCGGATCGTCCAGCGCATCTATGCTGCGCCGGCGCTCAAGACGCTCGTCGGACCGCCGCTCTATCCTCTCGGCGAGAGCGACGCGGAGATCAGCGCGTATATTCGCGAACACGCCGATACGATCTACCATCCGGTCGGGACCTGTCGAATGGGCGCGGATGCGCATTCCGTCGTGGATCCTCACCTGAAGGCGAGGGGCGTCGAGGCCTTGAGGATCGCCGATGCCTCCATCATGCCGACGATCGTCAGCGGAAATACCGAGGCGCCTTGCGCAATGATCGGCGAAAAGGCGGCCGATCTGATCCTCGCCGACGGGATGCGGTCATGATGGACGAGAAGGCGCCGGCGC
>DASZFX010000261.1:0-3005 GCA_035939375.1 Roseiarcus sp. | reverse complement strand
GGAACTTCATCAGCCGATAGATGTCGACGCCCGGCTTGGTCGGATCCGGCTCATCGGTCGCGCGAAATAACGATACGCGTGGCGTCGACCTGATCGACCACACCGGTGCGGCGCGCGGCGATCGCCGCGCCCGAATCGCGGGCGACGACGGCCTCCATGCCGGTGCCGACGAGAGGCGCGTCGGAGCGCACCAGCGGCACCGCCTGGCGTTGCATGTTCGACCCCATCAAGGCGCGGTTCGCGTCGTCGTTCTCGAGGAACGGAATGAGCGCGGCGGCGACCGATACGAGCTGCTTGGGCGAAACGTCCATGAAGTCGACGCGCTCGGGCGCGAGCATCGCGACGTCGCCGGCGTGACGGCAGACGATCAGGTCCTCGGTCAGCTTGCCGTCGGCGTCGATCGGCGTGTTGGCTTGGGCGACGCTGTATTTCGCCTCCTCCATCGCCGAGAGATAGACGACCTCGTCCGTGACGCGACCGTCGCGCACCCGTCGATACGGGGCTTCGATGAAACCGTATTTGTTGACGCGGGCGAAAGTCGCGAGCGAGTTGATGAGGCCGATGTTCGGGCCCTCCGGCGTTTCGATCGGACAGATGCGGCCGTAGTGGGTCGGATGCACGTCGCGCACTTCGAAACCGGCGCGCTCGCGCGTCAGGCCGCCCGGCCCCAGCGCCGAGAGGCGGCGCTTATGCGTGATCTCGGAGAGCGGGTTGGTCTGGTCCATGAATTGCGAGAGCTGCGATGAGCCGAAGAATTCGCGCACCGCGGCGGCCGCCGGCTTGGCGTTGATCAAATCCTGCGGCATCACCGTGTCGATATCGACCGAGGACATTCGCTCCTTGATCGCGCGCTCCATGCGCAACAGACCGACGCGATACTGGTTCTCCATCAACTCGCCGACCGAACGCACCCGGCGGTTGCCGAGGTGGTCGATGTCGTCGATCTCGCCGCGCCCGTCGCGCAAATCGACGAGCGCGCGCACCACGGCGAGAATGTCGGCCTTGCGCAAAACACGCATCGTATCGGGCGCATCGAGGTCGAGACGCATGTTCATCTTGACGCGGCCGACCGAGGAAAGGTCGTAGCGCTCGGAATCGAAGAACAGCGAATTGAACATCGCCTCGGCGGTCTCGATCGTCGGCGGTTCGCCCGGGCGCATGACGCGGTAGATGTCGAAGAGCGCGTCTTCGCGCGAGGAATTCTTGTCGACCTTCAGCGTATTGCGGATATAGGGACCGATGTTGACGTGATCGATGTCGAGAACCGGCAACTCCTTGAAGCCGGCGTCGATTAGGGCTTGCAGAGACTTGTCCGAGATCTCGTCGCCCGCTTCGGCGAAGATTTCGCCGGTGTTCGGGTCATAGAGATCCTCGGCGATATATTGCCCGTGCAGATCGGCGTCGTCGGCGCGCAAGGCCTTGACGCCCTTATCGGCGATCAGCCGCGCGGACCGGACGGTCAGCTTCTTGCCCGCCTCGATCACCACTTCGCCGCTGTCGGCGTCGATTTGATCGACCGACGCCTTGGCGCCCTTCATGCGCTCGGCGTCGAAGGGAACGCGCCAATGATCGTGATCGCGCGTATAGACGACCTTCTTGTAGAAGGTCGACAGGATCTCCTCGCCGTCCATGCCGAGCGCGTAGAGGAGCGACGTCACCGGAATCTTGCGGCGACGGTCGATGCGCGCATGGACGATATCCTTGGCGTCGAACTCGATATCCAGCCAGGAGCCGCGATAGGGAATGATGCGGGCGGCGAAAAGCAGCTTGCCCGACGAATGGCTCTTGCCTTTGTCGTGGTCGAAGAACACGCCGGGCGAACGATGCATCTGCGAGACGATGACCCGCTCGGTACCGTTGACGATGAAAGTGCCGTTCGACGTCATGAACGGCATGTCGCCCATATAGACGTCCTGCTCCTTGATGTCCTTGACCGACTTTGCGCCGGTCTCCGGATCGACGTCGAATACGATAAGGCGCAGCGTCACTTTCAGCGGCGCAGCGAACGTCATGCCGCGCTGGCGACACTCGTCGACGTCGTATTTCGGAGCCTCGTATTCATATTTGACAAATTCGAGCAGCGCTGCGCCGGCGAAATCCGAAATCGGAAACACGGATTTGAAGACCGCTTGCAGGCCCTCGTCCGCCCGCCCGCCCTTGGGCGCGTCAACGATCAGGAACTGGTCATACGAAGCCTTTTGAACCTCGATGAGGTTCGGCATTTCCGCGACTTCCTGGATATGCCCGAAGAACTTGCGGACACGCTTGCGGCCTGTAAATGTCTGCGTCTGCGCCATGTGGCTCCTCGAAGCTGCTGACCGCCCAGGCTTTTCGCGCCTCGCCTGGCGGGCCCGCGCGCCAAAAGAATCTTGGAGCGCGGATCGGGGCGTACGCCCCGGGAATATGAAAACGCCTCTCGCGGCCTGGCCGCGATCACGCGCCGACCTCTGGGCCGTTTCGAACGGGCTTCAGAGAACGGCTAAACGGCCCCGCGCGGATCGCTCGGGACCGTTCGCATTCACTCGCGGACCCCAAAGGCCCGCAACGCCTCACTTGAGTTCGACCTTGGCGCCGGCCTTCTCGAGGGCCGCCTTGATCTTCTCGGCTTCTTCCTTGCCAAGACCTTCCTTGACGGTCTTGGGCGCGCCTTCGACCAGGTCCTTGGCCTCCTTCAGGCCTAGAGCGGTGATGGCGCGAACTTCCTTGATGACTTCGATCTTCTTCTCGCCGGCGGCGGCGAGAACGACCGTGAACTCGGTCTTCTCTTCGACCGGCGCGGCAGCGGCGGCGCCGCCGCCCGGAGCGGCTGCAACCGCCACAGCGGCGGCGGCCGAAACGCCCCATTTGGTTTCCAAAAGCTTCGCGAGCTCAGCCGCCTCAAGGACGGTGAGACTCGACAATTCGTCGACGATCTTTTCCAAATTGGCCATGGATTAGGGTCCTTATATGGTTCGAACGATGCTGTTTGTGAAGAGCCTCTCCTAAAAGAGCCTCGATCAGGCTGC
>DASZFX010000260.1:0-5532 GCA_035939375.1 Roseiarcus sp. | reverse complement strand
TCCGGTCGGGTCGCTTCGCCATCGGGAGTCTCGCGGTTGGTTTGCGGGAAGGTGGAGGCGCCATTCTTCCGCGCAAGGTCGGCAAGATGGCGCGAGATGACCTGGACCTCGCCCAAAATGCCGCGCGGCCGGGTGAGGAGGATCGCACAGAGCGCTATTCCGATCAGTACGATCTGCAGCGAAGCGGCGCGCGCCTGTTGACCGGCGGGAAAAACTGCAGCGATGGCGCTGGCCGAGAGAGCCCAGACGCCCCAGACGATGATCGCGCCAAGGATCGCGCCGCGATTGTTTCCCGAGCCGCCGACGATGAGCATGGCCCAGACCTGGAACGTCAGCGTCGGTTGATAGTTGTCCGGCGCGATGAAGCCGATGAAATGGGCTTGCGCGGCGCCGGCAAGACCCATGATCGCGCCGCCGATGGCGAAAGCTTGCAACCGAAAGCGCACTGCGCTTTTGCCCAACGCCAGAGCCGCCGTCTCGTCTTCGCGGATCGCCCGCAAGACGCGGCCCCATGGGCTGCGCAAAAGCCGTTCGAGCGCGAGATAGGTCAGGAGGACGGCGATGGCGAGCAGCGCGAGGTTCATCAGGCTGAACAGCAACGGCTCGTGGGCGAGCGCCGCAAACGGACGCGGGATGAACCCGACGCCGAAGGGGCCGCCGGTCAGTCGCTCCAGATTCAACAAACAGAGGTGGATGACGACCGCGCCGCCGAATGTCGCGATCGCCAGATAGTCGGCGCGCAGCCGGATCGTCAACGCGCCGACGAGGAAGCTGAAGAGACCGGCCGCAACGGCGCCGCCGATCCAGCCAACGACGATGGGCAGGTCGAATCCGCCGAAACGCCCGGCAGTATCCGGCGTCGTCAGCAGCGCCGAGACATAGGCGCCGATCGCCACGAAGCCGGCGACTCCGACATTGAACAGGCCGGTCTGGCCCCATTGTACGTTGAGCCCGAGGCAGATGATCGCGTAAGTCAGCGCCATGGTCATAAAGAAGGCGCCATAGCCGACGAGATCGAGGATCATTCCGATCGTCCAAACAGGCCGCGCGGGCGCAACATCAAGATCGCGACCAGGATCACGAAGGCGACGGCGGCGCGCCACTCGGCGCCGATGAGTTGCACGGTGAGCGATTCGGCAAGGCCGACGATCAGCCCGCCGATCAACGCGCCGGGAGCGCTGCCGATGCCGCCGAGGATCGCCGCCGCAAAGAGCGGAAGCAGGAGATCGAGGCCCATGGTCGGACGGATCTGCACGATGAGCCCAGCCATGATTCCGGCGAGCGAGGCGAGGCCGGCGCCAAGGATCCAGACGATGCGAATGGTCTTGCGGATGTCGACGCCGACCACGCCGGCGAGCTGCGGGTTCTCGCTGACTGCGCGCATGGCGCGCCCGATCGCGGTGCGGGTCATCAGAAGATGGACGGCGAGGACGACGATCGCCGCGACGACGAGGCAAAGCAATGCGTCGGGCGTCGCGCGCAGACCGCCGAGCTTCAGCGCGATCTGCAAGGCGTCGGCGTAGTAGGCCGGACGGGCGGTGAAGATAAATTCAAGAAGATTGCGCAAGGTGAGCGCGGCGCCGAAGCTCGCCATGACCAGGATGATGACGGCGCCGCCCTTGGCGCGCAGGCACCCGAACAAAACCGCGTCGACAATGAGCGCGAGGCCGGCGGTCAGCGCGACTGCGATCAGGGCCGCGATCGGCAGGGACCAGCCGAAGGAGAAGGGTCCAAGCGGCGTCCTGAGATCGTGGAGCAAGTAGCCGAGAAAGCCGCTGACGGCGAGCGCGAAATAGGCGCCCCAGGCGATGAATTCGCCGTGAGCGAAATTGGCGAAGCGCAGGATCGAATAGGTCAAGGTCACGCCGATTGCGCCAAGGCCGATCATCGCGCCGGCGATGAGCCCGTCCATGAGGACTTGCAGGCTCATGCGCTCGCCGCCCGCGGCGCGCCGAGATAGAGTTCGGCGACGATCGGATCGTCGGCAAGTCGCGCGGCCGGCCCTTCGTGACGCGCTTCGCCCTCGACGAGAATGATGGCGCGGCTCGCCACCGCGAGCGCGGCCTTTACATTCTGCTCGACGAGGAGGATCGTGACGCCCCTGGCGTTGATCGCTTTGAGCCGGGCGAAGACTTCGGCGACCATTCTCGGCGAGAGGCCGGCGGAAGGCTCATCGAGTATGAGGACGGTGGGTTCGACGATAAGCGCGCGCGCGGCGGCGAGCATCTGGCGCTGGCCGCCCGAGAGCCGCCCGGCGCGCTCTCCGGCGCGCGCGGCAAGATCGGGAAACATCCGATAGAGTTCGCCGATGCGCCGGCTTCTGACGCTTTTGGGCAGGATATCGGCGGCGAGGGTGAGGTTTTCCTCGATCGTCAGCGTCGCGAAGATGTTCTCCGTCTGCGGTACGAAAGCGAGGCCGTGGCGGATTTTTTGATGCGCGGGCGCGACGGTAATGTCCTCGCCGTTGAGGAAGACCGCGCCGGAATGAATTGGAACGAGGCCGGCGATCGCTTTGACCAGGGTCGACTTACCGGCGCCGTTCGGCCCGAGAAGCACGACGAATTCGCCGGCGTGCACAACAAGATCGACGCCGCGTACGATCGGCAAATCGCGCTCATAACCGGCGACGAGCGCGCGGGCGCTAAGGGCCGGCGGGGCGTCGACGGAGATGTTCATGCCGCCTCGCCGAGATAGGCGGCGATGACCGCCGGATCGCGCGCGACTTCGCCGGGAGCGCCTTCGGCGAGCAGCCTGCCGGAAGCCATCGCCACCACCCTGCTGCACAGTCGCGCGACCATGTCCATATTGTGCTCGATGAGCAGAAAGGTCTTGCCTTCGGCGTTCAGGGCCTGAATCCGATCGATGATCAGTTCGAGCAAGGTCGGATTGACGCCGGCCGCCGGCTCGTCGAGCAAGATCGCCTGCGGGTCGGCCATCAATATGCGGGCGAGTTCGAGCAGCTTGCGTTGGCCGCCGGAGAGCGCGCGGGCCGGCTCGCCTTCGAGCCGCGACAGGTTGAGGAAATCGAGCAGCGCCCTGGCTTTCTCGACCGCCCGTCTTTCTTCACTCGCAACGCGGCCTGGATTCAGGAAGTTCGTCCAAATGCGCTCGCCGGTCTGACGCTGGCCGCCGGTCAATACGTTTTCGAGGACGGTCATTTCGGCGAAGGGCCGCGGAATTTGAAAAGTACGGCCGACGCCGAGTCCGACGCGGCTCTCGGGACCGGCCGTCGAGACATCGACGCCGCGGATGCGGATCGCGCCCGCCGTCGGCCTCAGGCTTCCGGCGAGAAGATTGAACAAGGTCGTTTTTCCCGCGCCGTTGGGGCCGATCAACCCGGTCATCTCGCCGCGCCGGAGCGCGATCGACATGCCGTCGACGGCGCTGAGGCCGCCGAATCGCCGGACAAGGTCGCGCCCCTCGATCAACGGCGCCTCGCCGGATGCGCTTACGGGGCTGCGGTCGGCCTTCACCCGTTTCTCCGCATATAGGTTTTGATCAAAAATCTGTGATCAAACTATATTGACCCCAGCCAACAAGGCAACTAGAAAATGCAAGGATGATCCCGCGCGAGGGCGGCTTATGAACGATGGCGATTTGGCGCGATCGGGAAGAACGATAGGGAGCCGAGCGCGCGCGGGGCAAGACGCGGCCGTGTCTCGCGGCGCGCTCGCGCCTGTCGGGCGGGAGACGTTGCAGGAGCGGGTCTACGCCGAATTGCGCCGCTCGCTGATCCACGGCGTCTTCGAGGCTGGCGAAGTGTTGCGCATCCAGAATCTGGCGGAGACCCTCAAGACCAGCACGATGCCGGTGCGCGAAGCGCTGGCGCGGCTGGTCTCGGAAAGCGCGCTGGAGGCGTTGCCGAGCCGCTCGGTTCGGGTGCCCCTGATCACGCGCGAGCGGCTCGACGATCTCGCCCGCGCGCGGCGGTTGATCGAGGGCGAACTGACCGCGCTCGCGCTGCCTCATCTGACCCAGGCGGATTTCGACGAGTTGCGGCGCCTGACCACGGCTTGCGAGGCCGCCTTCCGCAGCGAAGACCCCGACAAAGCGCATGTGACGTCCGAATGGAATCACGCCTTCCATTTCGCGGTCTACCGCGCCGCGGGCTCCGCCGTCCTGATCCCGATCGTCGAAAGCCTGTGGCTGCAGTCAGGCCCCTATGTGCGCACGGCCGCGCGCATCCACGACGAGCGGCGCGATGTCCCCGCGGCGCATCATCATTGGGCGTTGATCGAAGCCTTGGAGCGCGGGGACGAAGCGGGCGCGATCGCCGCCCTGCGCCAGGACATCACGCGCTCCTTCGATCTCATCCGCGCGCGTCTCGAAGCACAAGCGGCGCAAGAGGCGCAAGAGGCGCAAGATTTCGACCGAAGGCGGCGAGGCCATGGCTGAAACGCGCGACGATACGTTCGAACTCTATGATCTTCGCGTCGAGGTGATTGCGCCGGAGGGAGGGCGGATTTTCTGCGGCGCCAAGCTCGGCGACTACTTCGAGCTTCGCGGCGAAATGTTGCACCTGCCGCCGGGGCAAGGCTTTTCGATCTATTCGCTCGCCGCGCTGATGCCCTTGCTGCCGGCCAAACAGCGCCCGACGCACGAGAACGACTGGATGACGAGCGACGCGGAAGTCGCTTGTCCCGACCCCAATTGTTCGACGCGATTTCGCATCCGGCGTCTCAAACCGCGCCGTTTCAGCCATGGCGCGACCACGGCCGTTCCGCTCGACAATGACTGAGGCCGCGATGAAGACGTTTCGCCTCGCGCCGGAATATGAAATTTCGCGAGTCATTCGCGGCGGTTGGCAGATGGCCGCAGGCCATGGCGCAGCGCGGAGCGACGATCCGATCGCCGATATGGTCGCCTTCGCTGACGCCGGCGTTACGACGTTCGACTGCGCCGATATCTATACGGGCGTCGAGGAGGCGATCGGGCGTTTCCGCTTGCGCTATCGCGACCTGCGCGGCGAAGAAGCGCTGAAACGCATCCGCGTCCATACCAAATTCGTGCCCGACCTCGATATCTTGCCACGCATCGACAAGCGGGACGTCGAGCGGATCATCGATCAGTCGTTGCGCCGACTGAATATGGAGCGGCTCGATCTTGTTCAATTTCATTGGTGGGACTACAGCGCGCCGCGCTGGCTGGAGACAGCGCATTGGCTCGATGAATTGCGCCGGGTTGGGAAGATCCAATGTCTCGGCGGCACCAATTTCGACACGGCGCATATGCGAAAGATCGTCGAAAGCGGGGCGTCGCTCGCCTCGATGCAGGTTCAATATTCGCTGATCGACCGGCGGCCGGCCAAGGCGATGGTTGAGGCTGCGGCCAAGCATGGCGTCTGGCTTTTCTGCTACGGCGCCGTCGCCGGCGGGTTCCTCAGCGACAAATGGCTCGGCGCGGCCGAACCGCGGGAGCAATTGGAGAATCGTTCGCTCGTCAAATACAAGCTGATCATTGACGAGTTCGGCGGCTGGGACCTGTTCCAGGCGTTGCTGGCGGCGTTGCGGCGGATCGCCGATCGCCGCAATG
>DASZFX010000259.1:0-2682 GCA_035939375.1 Roseiarcus sp. | reverse complement strand
CGACCAGGATCTGGGCGCTGCCTTCGCCGTCGCCCGCCGCCCATTGGGCGTGGAGCGAAGCGCCCTGGCGCGCGCTCGCCGAGACGGTCCTCCCGCAGATGACGCCTTAAGCATCGACCGGCGGCGCCATTTTGGATGCTTTCGGCGCCTTTGTCGTACCTTGCCTCTTACATGAAACTCTGCGGATCGACGTCGATTGCGACGCGGACGCCGCCGCGCTCGGGCGGCGCTGCTGCGACGAGGGCGCGCAAAAAACCTTGCAGATCGGCGCTGCGCGGCGCCTTGGCGAGAAGGCGAAAGCGGTGGCGGCCGCGTAGGACCGCCACGGGCGCCTCGGCGGGGCCGAGAAGCAGGATCTCGTCGGCGCGCCTCTCGCCGCCGAGCGGCGCGACGCGCCAGCGCGATGAAGGCGCGAGAGTGAAAGCGGCCCGCGCCAGCGCCCGCGCGTGAGCTTCCGCGCTGCCGCGATCGGCGCCGGAGACGATCAGGGACGCCAGCCGGCCGAAGGGGGGCAGGCCGGCCATTTCGCGCTCGCGCGTCTCCTGCGCATAAAATCGCTCGGCCTCGCCCGACAGAAGCGCCCGCATCACGGGATGTTCGGGCTGCCAGGTCTGCAACATGCCGCGCCCGGCTTTCTCGCCGCGCCCGGCGCGGCCGGTCGCCTGCTGCAACAGCTGAAACGTCCGCTCGGCCGCCCGCGGATCGCCGTTGGCGAGCCCGACGTCGGCGTCGATGATTCCAACAAGGGTCAACAGCGGGAAGTTGTGACCCTTGGCGACGAGCTGCGTGCCAACGATCAGGTCATAGGCGCCGCGCGCCGCCTCGTCGAGCTGATGGCGCAAGCGTTCGAGACCGCCGGCGAAATCGGAGGAGAGCGTCAGCACGCGCGCCTCGGGAAACAACGCCTGCGCCTCTTCGGCGAGGCGTTCGACGCCCGGTCCGCAAGCGGTGAGAGTATCGCTCTCCTGACAGGCCGGACAAACATCGGGCCGCTGCTCGATATGGCCGCAATGATGGCAGACGAGCTGGCGGCGGAAGCGATGCTCGACCAGCCAGGCGGAGCAATTTGGACATTGGAAGCGGTGCCCGCAGGCGCGGCAGAGGGTCAGCGGGGCATAGCCGCGACGGTTGAGGAACAACAGCGATTGTTCGCCCTTTGCCCGCCCCTCTTCGATCGCCGCAATCAGGCGCGGCGACAGCCAGCGCCCGCGCGGCGGTCCCTCGCGGCGAAGATCGATCGCTTCGAGCTCGGGCAGGCGACGCGCGCCGAAACGTGAAGAAAGCTTCGCCCAGGCGTAGCGGCCTTGCTCGGCGTTGACCCGCGTTTCGATCGAGGGCGTCGCCGAGGCGAGGACGACCGCAGCGCCTTCGATCCGAGCGCGCACCACCGCCATGTCGCGGGCATGGTACGTCACGCCGTCCTCTTGTTTGTACGCGGCCTCGTGCTCCTCGTCGACGACGATGAGGCCGAGATCGGCAAAGGGCAGGAACAAGGCCGAGCGCGCGCCGGCGACGACGCGCGCTTCGCCCTTCGCGATCGCGCTCCACAGCCTGCCGCGCAGCCGCGCCGGCGCGCTCGAGTGCCATTCCGCCGGCCGCACGCCAAAGCGCTTGGCGAAGCGATCGAGGAACTGCGTCGTCAGCGCGATTTCCGGCAACAGGATCAGCGCCTGGCGCCCGGCGCGCAAAGCCTCGGCCACCGCCTCGAAATAGACTTCCGTCTTGCCGGAGCCGGTTACGCCTTCGAGCAGCGTCGTTGAAAACGCCTGGGCGCGGACCGCCGCGACCAATGCGTCGGCCGCGGTTCGTTGATCAGCGTTGAGGCGCGGCTCCGCATGGCCGGGATCGGGCGGCAGGGCGACCGGCTCGGGCGGCGCGGCGATCGTTTCGAGCGCGCCGTCTTCGATCAAGGCGTCGATTACGCCGGTAGAGCAACCGGCGGCCTCGGCGAGTTCGCTTTTCGCCATGCTGCGCGCGGAAAGCGCGGCAAGGGCGCGCTCGCGCGCCGGCGTTGGCCGGCTCGGCGCCTTGCCGGTCGGCCGAAGCAGGAAGCGCGGCGCGGGCGCCGTCGCCGTCTCCGGCGCCCGCGCCGCCATGCGCAGAACCATGCCGCGCGGAGCGAGCGTCCAGCGCGACACCCATTCGACGAAGTCCATCAGCTTTGTCGGCAGCGGCGGAATATCGCGTAAATGGGCGATCGCCTTGAGATTGGCGCCGTCGCCCGCGCCGACCGACCAGACGACTCCCGTCGTCATTCGCGTTCCGAGCGGCGCTTCGACGAATTGTCCGCGCGCCGCCGCGAAGTTCGGCGATGCACGATAGCTATAGGCCTTGTCGACGGCGACGGGCATCAGCACGTCGACGATTTGGGTCCCGTCGTCGCCGTTGGAATCGCTGCTCATTTCATGATCGGTAAAGGAATTTGGCGCGGCGCTGAACAGATTAACCCCGCCCTACCACAAGGGCGTCAGCGTGAAGCCGTCGCCGCGCAACAGCGCCACCAGCCCGTCCTTGCCCGAAAGGTGAAAGGCTCCGACCGCGATGAAGGCGCCGCCGGCTTCGATCAGCGGCTTGGCGCGATCGACCATGACGTGGTTGCGCTCGCGCAGCAGAAGCACGCTGAAAGCGTCTTCCGCCGCGATTTCTTCTTTGCTCAAAAGCCCGCTGGCGTCGATGATAGGC
>DASZFX010000258.1:0-2633 GCA_035939375.1 Roseiarcus sp. | reverse complement strand
TCTCGGCCGGTCGCCGGCCTCGCGCCTACCGCGTCGGTTTGCGCGGATCGCCTTATGAATTAAGGTCTTAGCGCGTTATTTTATTGTAGAATCTCGATGGCGCGGGCCGCCATTTCAGCCGCCCGCTCTTAAAGCGTCGGATTAAGGCGAAAGGTCCGCCGGGCCCGCCCTTACGTCGGCGCCGGCCGCAGTTCATCAAGCATGGCTTCGATCTCAGCGCGGTCACTAAGGCTTCGCCGTCCAGGGTGGCGTTTGAGCCACAGCTCCGCCTCTCGCCACTGCGCATGGCGTCGCAAATATCGCCCCAACGCCCGATCCAACTGATTGCGGGTGACATTCGGGCAATATTTGACGGATCCGACGCTAAAGGCCTGGTCGGGCGAAATCTCAATTTGAGGCCCAAATTCCTTGATCAGATTTTCCTCGGACGCCGAGAGATCGCCAACCCAGTCATCGCCAAAGATTCTTCGCCCGACCAGGCTCAATGCGGTCGTCGGATGGATTGGCTCTGGCCGTCTCTTGCTCATCTCTGCGGACCCTGACTGCGGACCTTGGCTGCAGACCTTGGCGTTTGGCCGGCGTCTCCGCGGCGGCAACCCGCCGAGCGCGACGAGGCCCCTCGAAGGTCAATGCTCATGCTTCTCACGTGGCGATCGGCGACAGGCCCGTCGGGCGCGGTAAAAAGGCGCCTTGGCATTTAGAACCTTCGAGGACTGAGACACGCCGCTGATCTAAGTCAGAATGCGTTGAATTTCCTTGCGAATTGTTAATTGAAGCGGGCGGGGAAATGGCCATAGTGAGACCGTTTCATGGCGGGCGCCTCCCCCACCGTCCCATCGAATCCGGTCGAAACGAAATCGGCCCTGGAATGCTCAGGCAGGGCCGACCGCTGTTTAACCGAATCCCCGGTTCTTCCGCTTCGGACGGCGATGATTTCGCCAAACAAAGCGCTCAATTCCGAGCCGATTGACAGCTGAGAGCCTTTAACTCCATTGCAACGCCGCCGGCGGGGATTCATCCGTTGGGCCGATTCGGGACGTCAATTTGCTGCAATCGCCCGGCGCAACGACTTTTGTTGACGAAGCGCGCTCTCGAGGCGCGGCGCGCGACGGCGCCCTGGCCTTGGCGGCGATCCTGGCCTTCCTTCTCGCGCGCATCCTCTTCGCCTTCTCGCTCGGCTTCGGCATCGACGAGGCCTATACGCTGACGATCGCCCGGCGGCTGAGCTGGTCCTATTTCGATCACCCGCCGGCTCATCAATGGATCGCGCATTTCGCGGCACTGGCGCTGGGCGAAAACGCGGCGGTTCGCCTGCCTTTCATCGCGCTCTTCGCGGCGACCGGCTGGCTGATTTTCGCCGCGACACGCGATCTCTTCGGCGTCCGCGCCGGCCTTTGGGCGACTTTCGCGCTCAATGCGACGCCGTTCTTCTTCGCCTCGGCGGGCGGGTGGATCGTGCCCGACGGCCCGCTTCTCTTTGCGCTTGCCGCTGCGGCCTACGCCCTAACGCGATTGCTGTTCGAGCCCGACGCGGCGATTTGGCCGCTGTGGCTTGCGGTCGGCTTCTGCCTCGGCCTGGCCGGCCTGTCGAAATACAGCGCCGTCTTCTTTCCACTCGGCCTCGTCGTCTTCCTGGCCCTGTCGCCCGCCCATCGTCGCTGGTTGTCGCATCCCGCGCCCTATTGCGCGGCGGTGCTGACGCTTTTGATGATCGCGCCGGTCGTCTTTTGGAATGCCGACAATTCCTGGGTCTCGTTCCGCTTTCAAGGCGCGCGCGGCGCGCCAGGCGCGCATTTGCGGCCGGCGCAGGTCGCCGCCATGGCGGTAAGCCAAATCGCATTCCTCTCCCCGTGGATGTTTGTCCCGCTTTTCGGCGGTCTGATCGCCTCGGGTCGTCGGATCTTCGCCGGTCAGGACGACTACGGACGGCGGCTTTTCTTCCTGTGTCTCGCGCTGCCGGCGATTGTCCTCTTCACGCTGACGCCGCTCTGGGGCGCAAGAGGCTTGCCGCACTGGCCGATGCCCGCCTGGCTCTTCGCCTATCCGCTCCTCGGCGCCTGGCTTTCAGAGGACGCCGCTCGTTTTCGCTGGCTGAGTCGGCGCGCCTTCGCGATCGGCTCGACGGCGGCGCTGGCGCTGATCGTTGGTATGGCGGTCGCGGAGGCGCGAACGGGTTTTCTGGTCCGCATTTTCCCCAGCCTCTCCGGCGGCCTCGATCCGACATTCGAAACATTCAATTGGTCGGCGCTCCGGCGATCGGCTCTCCTCAGCGACCAAGGCGCCGCAGCCCCTTTCATCGTCGCCACGAAATGGACCGAGGCGGGCAAAATCTCCCAGGCCCTCGGCCCGCAAAGGCCGGTGATGGTTTTCTCCGACGATCCTCGCGGCTTCGCCTTCCTCGACGATCCGGCGTCCTTCGTCGGCAAGGACGCCATCGTCATCGTGGCGCAGAAAAGGCTCGCTGAGTCGATCGCCGCGCTCGCGCCTTACTTTGCCAGCCTCGGCGAGCCGCAATCGCTGAGCCTTGGCCGCGACGGCCTTGACGAAATCGATCTCGCCCTCATTCCGGCGCAGCGCCTCAAGCGCGCCTATCCCCTGCCCTACTCAAATCGCGGCGCCGCGGCGCCGCAATC
>DASZFX010000257.1:0-2967 GCA_035939375.1 Roseiarcus sp. | reverse complement strand
TTCTGCCCGATCCGCCAAAGCCGGAGGGGCCGGGCGCCGCCGAGCTTGCCGAGGCTTTGGCGCAGCGGCTGCGCCGACTTGAGCAAATCCGCCGCGCGGCCGAAAAGCTCGTCAATCGGCCGCGCCTCGGCCGCGACTTTTTCGGCCGCGGCTCGCCCGAATCGATCGCCGTCACCCGCCGCTCGGCCTATGAGGCGAGCCTTTACGAATTGCTTTCGGCCTATGCCGGCCGGCGTCAAAAGCAGGCCATGGCCCGCGTGCGCTTCAAGGAGCGCATCGTCTGGTCCTTGACCGAGGCGCGCGAGGCGCTGAACCGCCTCATCGGCGTCGCCGTCGACTGGACCGACTTCAACTATTGGCTCATCGCCTATTGCGTCGATCCGAAGATGCGGCGGACCGCCTGCGCCTCGTCCTTCTCCGCGGCGCTCGAATTTGCGCGGGAAGGGGAGATCGAGCTCAGGCAGGACCGCGCCTTCGCGCCGATCTGGGTGCGCGCCAAGCGCCACCACAGCTTGACCAGTATCGAGGGACACGAGGAAACGAATGGGTGAGGTCGCAAGGCTTTTCGAGTCGCCGGTTGATGCGGCGGTTGAAGTCGAGGCGGAGGCTCTGCGCATCGCCGAGGCGCTGGTCTTCGCCGCATCCGAGCCGCTCGACGAGGCGACGATCGCGAGCCGCCTGCCCGACGGCAGCGACGTCCAGGCGGTGATGGCCGAATTGCAGCGCGTCTATTCCAGCCGCGGCGTCAATCTCGTCCGCGTCGCCCGCAAATGGACGTTCCGCACCGCCGTGGACCTGTCCTGGCTGCTCTCGCGCGAGGACAAGGAGCAGAAGAAACTTTCGCGGGCCGCGATCGAGACTTTGGCGATCATCGCCTATCACCAGCCGGTCACCCGCGCCGATATAGAAGAAATCCGCGGCGTTGCGGTCTCGAAAGGGGCGCTCGACGTGCTGATGGAGACCGGCTGGGTGCGAATGCGCGGCAGGCGCAAGGCGCCGGGCCGGCCGATCACCTATGGCACGACCTTGGATTTCCTCGTCCATTTCGGCCTGGAAGCGATCGGCGATCTGCCGGGCCTCGACGAATTGAAAGGGGCTGGCCTGTTCGACAGCAAGCTGCCCGCCGGTTTCGGCGTGCCGACCCCGAACGACGATGCGGCGCTGACGACCGAAGAGGACCCGTTGGAGGAAACTGCCGCCGTCGTCGAGGCCTATGGGGCTCATCCCGCGGAGACGGGGGACGCGCCGGGCGAGGAGCCGTCCGACGGGTGAGGCGGTTTGGAATCTACGTTGCTCCGACGTCTTCGACAGATACTCTCGAGTATGAGACTTCGATGGATTGCCGAAGACCGGAGGCGGCGACGCGCCCTTCCGCGGCATGTTGAAAGCAAGAGACGCCGTTCATTCCCGATGGTTCGGCTATGGCGTGCTGACGGATTGCCTCTCGCTTCGATCTCTTCGCAACGACGGCGAAGCTTTATCCGGCAATCTGCTGCTCGCTGTCGACCGCAAGGCGTTCGACGCCGCTCTCGGCCGCCCGCGCCAGCGCGATCATCGGAAAGTAATGTCGGTACATGTTGAACGAGATCATGAAGCCGCGCGACAGTTCGGCGCCTTGGCCGAGTTTTTCCGCGAGCTTGGGATCGCGAAGTTCTGTGCGCGCGCCGACTCCATAGCCGGGGAACCCGGTCGCCGTGTAGAAGGCCTCGTCCCAGGTCCCTTCCGCGTCCTGCGTCGCAACGAGATGGTCGATCCCGCGCGCGACAGCCGCGCGATGACCGCCCGCCGCGATCAGCGCCATGATCGCCCAGGCGGTTTGCGTCGGCGTGCTCGGGCCGCGTCCGATCTTCGAGCCGTCCATGTAGGATTCGCAGCTTTCGCCCCAACCGCCATCCGCGTTCTGCTTGTCGGCGAGCCAGTCGGCGGCTTTACGAATATGCGCCGCGCCCATATCCGCCCCGATCGCCTTTAGCGCCGGCAGGACCGCGCCGATTCCGTAGATGTGGTTGCAACCCCAGCGGCCGAACCATGAGCCTTCCGGCTCCTGCTCCTTCTCGATGAAGGCGAGGCCCCTTGCGACTTCAGGCCGCTCCTTGCCTACGCCGAGTTCGGCGAGCGCCTCTATGACATGGGCGGTGACATCGACGCTCGGCGGATCGAGCGCCTCGCCGAAATTGCAAAAAGGGATCGTCGAGATGATCGCTTTGTCGTTGTCGCGGTCAAAGGCGGCCCAGCCGCCGTCGCGGCATTGCATGGCGAAGGTCCAGGCGAGGGCGCGCTCGATCGCCGTCTCGACGCGTGCGGCAAGGTCGCCCGCGTTATTGCGGAGCTTGGCGAGAACAAGCAGGGCGAGGGCCGTGTCGTCGACGTCGGGGTAGCGCAGGTTGGCGCGCTCGAAAGCCCAGCCGCCGGGCGCGACGCCTCTGACGGTGAGCGACCAATCGCCGGGTTCGAGGATCTGATTGTCGATGATGTAGACGAGCGCCCGGCGCATCGCAGGTTGCGCCTGCGGCGACCAGCCGGACTCGACCATGGCGAGCAGGCAGAAAAGCGTGTCCCAGACCGGCGATTCGCTCGCCTGCACGGCCGTGCCGCCGTGCCGCTCGTAAGTCCAATGCGCGGAAAGCGCATCGAGGCCCTTGGCAAGGCTCGGATGGGTGAGGGCGTAGCCCTCATGTCGCAGCGCCATCAGGCCGTAAATCCAGGGCGGCTGGATTCCGCCCCAGGCGCCGTCGGCGTCTTGATGACGGAGCATCCATTCGAGGCAGAGTTTGATCGCGTTCTCGCGACCGGGCATGAGCCGCCACGTCTGGACCCAGTGCAAAACGCGGTCGACGCCGAGGAAAAAAGCCTCCAGCGACCACGGCTCGGCCTTTTTGACCGGGGCGGAAAAATCGAATTTTTCACGCCCGTCGGGAAATAATTCATCGAGTCGGGCGCCGCCGGGCAGGGGGAATACCGGCCGCC
>DASZFX010000256.1:0-8679 GCA_035939375.1 Roseiarcus sp. | reverse complement strand
CCGGCCCGGCGCCGACCCTCTCGCCTCCGACGCCTTCATCGACGCGATCAAAATTGCTCGAAGGACTCGCCGCCGAGTCAGCCAAGCCCCGCTATTCTTCGGTCGTTATGGCCGGCCTGGTGCGCGCGGCCGAAGTCGTCGTCATCGCGCTGACGGCCGCGCTGGTGCTACGCCTGTATGTCGCCCCGAGCGTCGGCTACGAAACGGCTTATTTCATCATCATTCCGGCGGTGGCGGCCCTCTCGCTGCTCGTTTTCCAGATATTGCAGACCTACCATCCGACCGCGTTCCGACAACCGATGCGGCAAGTCGTTCGGATCGCCGGCGGCTGGTCCTTCATTTTCTTGATCGTCTTCGCCGTGATTTTTTTCATGAAGCTCGACGGCGTCGTCTCGCGGGTCTGGATCGCGGGCTGGTTCGTCACAGGTCTGGCCGCGCTGGCGATCGAGCGAGCGATCCTCGCGCGCATCGCCTTGAGCCTCGTTCGCGCCGGCCGTCTCGACCGACGCACCGTGGTGGTCGGGGGCGGCGAGTTCGGCCGCCAATTGCTGCGCGACCTGGCCGCCGCGCGCAATTCCGAAATCCAGATGCTCGGCGTCTTCGACGATCGCGGCGACGATCGCTCGCCCGACACGGTCGAGGGATTCCCGAAGCTCGGCAATGTCGACAACCTCGTCGAATTCGCCCGCCATACGCGGATCGATCTGGTGATTTTTGCGCTGCCGATTACCGCCGAGCAGCGCATCCTGGAAATGCTGCGCAAGCTCTGGGTGCTGCCGATCGACATAAGGCTCGCCGCCCACGCCAACCGCCTACGCTTCCGGCCGCGCTCCTATTCCTACGTCGGCCATGTGCCGGTTCTCGACATTATCGACAAGCCGATCGCCGATTGGGACGTGGTGATCAAGCTGGCTTTCGACAAGATCGTCGGATCGCTCGCGCTGATCGCCCTGTCGCCGGTGCTGGCCGCCGCCGCCCTCGCGGTCAAGCTCGATTCGCCCGGCCCCGTCCTCTTCCGCCAGAAGCGCTACGGCTTCAACAATGAATTGATCGAAGTCTTCAAGTTCCGATCGATGTACATCGATCGGACCGACGACACCGCCGCCAAGCTGGTCACGCGCGACGATCCGCGCGTCACGCGCGTCGGCCGCTTCATCCGCAAGACGTCGCTCGACGAGTTGCCCCAGCTCTTCAACGTCGTCTTCAAGGGCGATTTGTCCCTGATCGGGCCGCGCCCCCACGCTGTGCACGCCAAGGCCGCCGACCGTCAATATGACGAGGTCGTGGACGGCTATTTCGCCCGCCACCGGGTGCGGCCTGGCATCACCGGCTGGGCGCAGATCAATGGCTGGCGCGGCGAGACCGACACGCCGGAGAAAATCCAGCAGCGCGTCGAACACGATCTCTACTACATCGAGAATTGGTCGATCCTGCTCGACCTCTACATTCTTGCGGTCACGCCCTATTCGCTGCTCAAGACGAACAACGCTTATTGAGTCGCAATGAGCGCCTTCGCTCGGAGAGAATATGTCCCGGTCCGCGTTTCGCCGGAGAAAATTCGGCGCGCGCTGCTGTGGCTGTTCGTCGCCTCGGGCGCATTCGCCAGCATCGAACCGTCGCCCTATGAGGTGATGTTCATTCCGGCGCTCATCGCCTTCGGGCTCAACGGTCTACTCTTCGATCGCTCAATGACCCCGCTGATCGTCGGCTTTGCTCTCTTCAACGTCGGCGGCGCGCTGGCGCTTGTTCCCTATGTCGATCAACGCGAGAGTTTCATTTTCGCGACGATCTCGCTCTATATAGCGATCACCGCCGTCTTCTTCGCCGCCGTCGTCGCAAAGGCGCCCTTGGAGCGCCTCGCCGTCATTCGCTCCGGCTACGTCGTCGCCGGCGTGATCGCCGGCATCGCCGGCATCGTCGGTTATTTCAACGTCGCCGGCCTCGGCGAGCATTTCACCCTCTATAACCGGGCCTCCGGCACGTTCAAGGATCCGAACGTGCTCGGCCCCTTTTTGTCGCCGCCGCTGATCTGGCTGAGCCAGGCCGTGTTGCTGCGGCAGGGCAAGGGGTTCCTGAGGACCTATCTGCCGCTGCTGATCATGTTGTGTGCGTTGTTCTTGAGCTTCTCGCGCGGCGCTTGGGGCGTTTGGGCGGCCTCGACGGCGCTGATGGTCGTGTTGACCTTCGTGACGACCAGATCCGCGGCTTTGCGCCGGCGCGTCGCGCTCCTCTCCGTCATCGGCGTCGCGCTGTTGCTCGTACTCTTCGCGATCGCGCTGTCGATCCCGGCCGTGCGCAGCGTCTTTGAAATACGCGCTTCGCTCAGCCAGGATTACGACGTCGGCCAGACTGGGAGGTTCGGCGATCAATTGCGCTCGATTCCGCTGCTGCTCGATCTGCCCTTCGGCTTTGGCCCGTTGCAGTTCCGCAATCACTTCCAGGGCCAGGACCCGCACAATGTCTATTTGAACGCCTTCGCCTCATACGGTTGGATCGGCGGCCTGAGTTTCGCGGCGCTGACGATCGCGACGATCTATCTGGGCTGGCGACTGGTCTTCCAGCGCACGCCCTATCAGAACGAGGCGATCGCCGTCTGGTCCTATCTGTTCATACAGATTTTGCAGGGGTTGCAGATAGACACCGATCACTGGCGCCATCTCTTCCTGCTCTTCGGCGCGCTCTATGGGCTTCTTGCGGCGACGCGCCTTTATGAGAGGCGCGCGGCGCGCGAAGCGGCGGCGCGCTTCAGCGCCGCGCCAGCGTAAAGGCGTAGGTCGTCAGGGCGCGCCAATCGCGCGCTTCAGCCAGACGCTGCAGCGCCCCATCCAATTCGCGCAAGCCCGGAATCTTGCGGAAATAGCCGTGTCCCCAAAAGGGCGCGATCAACGCCTCCGAGAAGCCGCAGGATTTGAGGATCGGCTCGAGCTTCGCCGGGTCGGAGAAGCACAGATCGTAACGCGCCGGAAATTTCGGATAGTCGCCGTTGTGGCGACTGGGAAAGAAGAGCCGCAAGAGAGGCGCGGTCAGCGCCTCGGGAAAGGCGAGATTGACGAGGAAAGGCGGCGCGTAGAGCGTTGGATGAAACGCCATGGCGACGCCGCCGGGGGCGAGCAGCGCGGCCATATTGGTCCAGGCGCTGCGCGCATCGCGCACATGCTCCATCACCATGCGCGAGACGACGAGATCGAACTGCCCGAGCAGCGCCGACGGCGCCTCCTCGGCGACATTGAATTGCGCCTTGGCGAATTCGGCCGGACCCATGGCGAGTTCCCGCGCGTCGATGTCGTTGACGGTCACCTCGATCCCGGCCGCCGCCGCGTCGGCGGGGCGCAGCAGCGGGCCGCGCCCGCCGCCGATCTCGAGCATGCGAACCATTTTGCCTTCGCTGCGGCGGCGCGCCTGAGCAAGCGCAAGCACGACGCTGCGATAATTGTCCCAGGCCCATCCTTCCGAGGAATCGTAGCCGAGCCGGCGAAACGGCTCGGCAAGGTAGCGCGACGACGAAAGGCGCCGCTCGACGCGCGCTTGGCGTTCGGAGGCGTCGCCAGCGAAGGGCCTGGTGAGTTGGGTTGCGACGTCCACAGAGGGGCCTTTGAAAAGAAGAGACCTTTTCAGCATCCGCTACGACGCTGGCGCGCGCAACGCCGACCGCCCTTTAACCTTACTTTTGCGCTACGAGATAAGTACGTGCGCGGGAGCAAACCAGGGCGATGAATCCCTGCCGACGCCACGCCTCCTCTCTTGGTCCGGTCATAACTGGCATTCTAGCCGGTCACTTGACTCGCCATTGACCTGAGCGGGATAAAAGGCGCGCCAGTCCGATCGCGGACGGCGTGATCGCTCGCGCCCACGGGCCATGAGCGGGCGACCCCAATGGGAGGAAAGAATGATGCTGCGAAATCTCGCAAGAATGTCGTTGCTCGCCGGCGTAACCGGCTTGGCGCTCACTCTCGGCGCACCGGCGCAAGCGGCGGGCAAGCACCTGACGATCCTAGCCTCGGTGCCGGATATGGCGTTCCCATTCTTCGTGCATATGATGAACCAGATCAAAGGCGAGGGGGGTAAGCTCGGAGACATCACCGTGGTGGAAAGCGACGGCCAACGCTCTTCGCCCAAGCAAACCGCGGATATCGAGGCGGCCATCACCAAGGGCGTCGACGGCATCGTCATCAGCCCGAACGAAGTCGACGCGCTGGCCCCCGCTCTGCAGGAGGCGGTCGACGCCAAGATCCCGGTCGTGACGATCGACCGTCGGGTCGCCAAAGTGCCGGGAATTCTCGCCCACGTCGGCGCCGACAACGTCAAGGGCGGCGAAGCCCAGGGCGAACTGGTCGAAAAGCTGTTTCCGAACGGCGCCAAAGTCATGAACTTGCAGGGGCAGTCCGGCGCGAGTCCAGCGATCGATCGCAACAAAGGCTTGCATAACGTTCTCGACAAGGCCGCCGATAAGTACAAGTTTGTTTTCGAGGACACGGCCGGCTTCGACCGCGCCAAAGGCTTGTCGATGACCGAATCGGCTCTTGACGCCATGAAGTCGCCGCCCGACGTGATCGTCTGCGCCAATGACGATATGGCGCTCGGGGCCTTGGAGGCGCTAAAGGCGCGAAATCTCCTCGGCAAGGTGAAGCTCATCGGCTTCGACGCGTTGCCGGAAGCGCTTGGCCAGATCAAGGCCGGCAATCTGACCGCCACGATCGAACAGATGCCGGGCGGCCAAAGCCGCGGAGCAGTCGACACGCTCGTGTCGTTCCTGCGCGACGGCAAGAAGCCGGCGGAGCAAGTGACGCTGCTGACGCCGATCGCCATTACCCAGGACAATCTCGACAAGTCCGAGCGCCTTGGCGAAGTGAAATAGCCGTCTTGGAGGGGCAGTAGGCGGATAGGCAGGCAGGCGCTCGCTCACAACACGACGCAGCGGGTTTGGACCGTTCTGCCTACTTCCTACCGCCTACTTCCTACCGCCTTCCTCCTCTCGCAATTCGCCTTGGCCATGCCCCCTACAGAGCCACTGCTGCGCATGTCGGCGATCAGCAAACGCTTTCCCGGCGTTCAGGCGCTCGACGACGTTACCTTTGAAGTCGCACCCGGAGAAATCCATGCGCTTCTCGGCGAGAACGGGGCCGGCAAGTCGACCTTGCTCAAGATACTCTCCGGCGCGCTGCAGCCGGATGCGGGCGAGATCCGGCTGGCCGATGCGCCCGTCACTCTGAGCTCACCGCATGACGCCCAGCGGCTCGGGATCGTCACCATCTATCAGGAGTTCACGCTCGCGCCGAACATGACGGTCGCCGAGAATGTCTTCATCGGACGCGAGCCGGGCGTCGGGCCCTTCGTCAATTGGCGCAAGATGGCGGCCGACACGCGCGCGATCACCGATCGTCTCGGCCTGGGGCTCAAACCCTTCTCGCTGGTGCGCGATCTTTCCGTCGCCGAACAGCAGATGGTCGAGATCGCCCGGGCGCTATCGATGCAATCGCGCCTGATCGTCATGGACGAGCCGACTTCGGCGCTTTCGTCATCCGAAGTCGCTAAGCTGTTCCGGATCATCCGCGACCTTAGAGCGCAAGGGTTCAGCGTCATCTTCGTCACCCATCGCCTGGAGGAGGTGATGGAGATCTGCGACCGCTACACGGTTCTGCGCGACGGACGTGAGGTCGGCGGCGGCAAGGTTTCCGAGACGACGATCGACGGAATCATCCGCATGATGGTCGGGCGGCAGGTCGAAGCGCTTTTTGCCCATCGCGAAGAAACCGGCGCCGGCGACGTCGCGCTCAGGGTTCAAGGCCTGTCGCGACGCGGCAAGGCGCAGGACCAGAACGCCACGGTTCTTGACGATGTCTCCCTGGAGGTACGCCGCGGCGAAATTCTCGGCATTGCCGGCCTCGTCGGCGCCGGGCGCACCGAAATGGCGCGCGCCGTCTTCGGCGCCGACCCCTTTGATTCTGGAACGGTCTTTGTCGGCGGCGCGCCTGTCCTCATTCGCTCGCCGCGGGACGCGATCCGGCGCGGCATCGGCCTCGTGCCGGAGGATCGCAAGCAACAGGCTCTATTCCTCTCGCTCGGCGTGCGGACCAATCTGAGCATGGCCGCCCATGACCATATTCTGCGAGGAAGGCTGTTCATCGACGAGACGGCCGAGCGGCGCATGGTGGAGGAATTCCGCAAGGCCCTGAACATCCGCATGGCGAGCCAGGACCAGATCATCGCCAATCTTTCCGGCGGCAATCAGCAGAAGGTGGTGCTCGCCCGCTGGCTGGCGCTGAGGCCGCGCGTGCTGATCGTCGACGAGCCGACCCGCGGCATCGACGTCGGCGCCAAGGTCGAGGTGCATAATCTCCTCTATGAAATGGCGCAGAACGGCATCGCCATCATCGCCATTTCCTCCGAGCTGCCGGAAGTGCTTGCGATCAGCGATCGCATCGTGACGATGCGCGAAGGCAGGGTCACCGGGCAGATCGATCGCAAGGACGCCAGTGAGGAGCGGCTCATGGCGATGATGACACTGAGCGGCAAGGCGGCCTGACTGGCTGGAGGCGGCAATGAGCGAAGCAAGACGCATCGAGGCCGAAACGTCCGTCAGCGCCGACGCCATCGGTCTCGTCGCGCGCTTCGCGCCGCTCGTGTTCCTCGTCGTGCTGATGGCGGGTTTTGCGATCGGCGAGCCGCGTTTCTTGAGTCCGCTCAACCTCTTCAACGTGATGCGGCAGGTTTCAGTCTATGGCCTTCTCGCTGTCGGCATGACTTTCGTGATCCTGACCGCCGGCATCGACCTTTCGATCGGCTCGCTGCTCGCCTTCGCGGGCCTTGTTGCGGCGGCGGTCGACAAGGGCGGCGTCTCCAACCGCTTCTCCGTTGGCGCGGGTCAGGACGCGCTGGGCTTTGGCTGGCCGCTCGCCGCGCTTGCGGCGGTCGCGGTCGGCGTCGCCGGCGGCTGGCTGCAAGGGCAGGCGATCACCCGGTTCAAAGTGCCGCCCTTCGTCGTGACGCTCGGCGGCATGTCGGTCTTTCGCGGCGCCGCCCTGCTCTTCGCCGGCGGCGGCCCGATCAGCGGCTTTGATCCAAACTACGTGTGGTGGGGCCAGGGCAAGATCGGCCCGGTCCCGGTGCCGGTCATCATTTTCATCGCCTTCGCCATCCTCGCCCATATCGCCTTGCGCTACACGCGCTATGGCCGGCAGGTCTATGCGGTCGGCGGCAATCCGGAAGCCGCGCGCCTTTCCGGCCTCAACGTGCGCCGGGTGATCGCCAGCGTCTATATCATCATGGGCTTTTTCGCCGGCCTCGGCGCCTTCGTACTCTCGGCGCGGCTGAATTCCTCCGAAGCGGTCGCCGGCATCGGCTATGAATTGACGGTCATCGCCTCGGTCGTGATCGGCGGCACCAGCCTCTTCGGCGGCGTCGGCACGATATTCGGCACCGTAATCGGCACGGTGTTGATAGGCGTGCTTCTCAACGGCTTGGTGCTGATGGACGTCTCCTCCTACATCCAGCAGATCATCATCGGGATCATCATCGTTCTCGCCGTGGCCTTCGATACTTTCGCGAAGTCGCGGAAGAGGACGGCGTGAGCGGCCCGAGCGGAACGCCATTGCAACTCCCCGCGCCCGTCCGGTGCAGAAAATGGACCGGCGCCGCCGCCCGAAGGGGCGACCCGGCCGCTGAGGATTCTGCACTCGCGCCGCTGGCCGCCTTGTTCTAAGATTTTGACGACCGGCCAGCAGAGAGGGCGACGATGAGCGCCAGCTATGGCCAATTTTGTCCGGTGGCGATGGCCGCCGAGATTTTCTGTACGCGCTGGACGGCGCTCGTCATGCGCGAGCTTCTATGCGGCAGCCAACGCTTCAACGACATTCGCCGCGGCGTGCCCCGCATGTCGGCGACCCTCTTGTCGAAACGGCTCAAGGAGCTCGAGCGAGCCGGCCTCATAAAAACGCGCAATGGCGGTTCGGAATATCGACTGACCGCGGCGGGGGAGGATATGCGCGATGTGGTGATGACGCTCGGCTTTTGGGGACAGCGCTGGGTGGAGACCAAGCAATCGCTCAAGAACCTCGATCCGTCCCTGCTGATGTGGGACATGCGCCGGCATTTAAATCCGACGCCGATGCCGCCGCGCCGATGCACGATCCAGTTTCATTATCCCGACCTCGCCGCGGCGAAGCGGGACTGGTGGATGATCGTCGACGGCCGCGCGGTCGACCTGTGTTGGATCAATCCAGGGTTCGAGGTGGATTTGTATGTCGAAGCGCCGCTCCAGACGATGACGGAGATCTGGATGGGCCTGAGCACGGTGGCCGTTGAAGTCGCCACAGGGCGAATGGAGCTGACCGGCGATCCGATCGTTTCAAAGTCGATGCAGCAATGGCTGGGGCTTAGTCCGTTCGCCAAGGAAAGAACGCAAAGAGTGGCCTGAAGCGCTTGATCGACCGGTCGGCGAAGGTCTGTTACGCGCGAAGCGAGGCCGAATTCGTCTCCGGCGGCGGCGCGCCGCGACGCGATTTGCTTTTTTTGAAAGCCTTAGCGGCCCGCAATCAGGAAGAGACGCTCCATCCGCGCCAGGCGGTCAGCGCGGCGATGGCGATGAGCAGAACGCCAGCGGCGCGGCCGACCAACAGGGTCGCGCGCGGGTTTGAGACGAGAAGGTCGCTGCTGCGGCCGGCGGCGAACGCCAGCCCGCCA
>DASZFX010000255.1:0-7963 GCA_035939375.1 Roseiarcus sp. | reverse complement strand
GCCTCGGCCTTGCGCTGATGGAGGAGTTCTTCCCCGGCAAAGGGGAGAACCTGCACGATTATCTGATCCCAAGCGTCGGCGACATGCCGCCGGTCGAGAGCATTCTCATCGAGGAGGCGTCCTCGATCGGGCCGTTCGGGGCCAAGGGCGTCGGGGAACAGGCCTTGATTCCGACGGCGCCGGCGATCCTCAACGCCATCCATCACGCGACCGGCGCCCGCATCTATCGTGCGCCCGCAACGCCCGACCGGGTGCGCGCCGCGATCCTCGCCTTGCGAAAGAACGACAATGGCCGACGCTGACGACAAGATCCGCTGCGACGCCTGCCCGGTGCTTTGCTACATCCGGCCGGGGATGACGGGCGCCTGCGACCGCTACGCCGATCACAATGGCGAATTGGTCCGCGTCGATCCCCATGTTCTGCTCGAGCGCACGGTCAGCGTCGGCGGCGAAGTGGTGCCCTTCATGACAGGCGCCGAATGGAGCGGCGACATCGTCAATGCGCCGGGGCCGTTCGTTACGGCGATCGGCGCCGGGACAACCTATCCGGATTACAAGCCGGCGCCCTTCATCGTCTCGTCCAAAGTCGAAGGCGTCGATATGGTGACGGTCGTCACCGAGGGCATCTATTCCTATTGCGGCGTCAAGGTGAAGATCGACACCGATCGCCACCTCGGCTTGGAATGCGCCACCGTTCGCGCCAAGGGCGAACCGGTCGGCCATGTGACGACCGGCGAATATGGCTCGCAGATGCTCTCGCTCGGCGGCGTCAATCACCTGACCCATGGCGGGAAGCGGGAGGGCCGTGTCACCTGCGAGACCCTACTCGATCTTTGCAACCGCAGGCCCGTCGAATTGACGGTCGACGGCGGCGCAACCGTCGTCGTTGAAGCGGGCAAGCCGCCGATCGTCAACGGCGAGATCGAGGAGCGCATGCGCGTCGGCTGCGGCTCGGCGACCATCGGCATGTTCGCCAAGCAATGGTACGGCAAGGTCGACGAGGTCGTCGTCGTCGACGACCACATCACCGGCGTCCTCTCCGAACATCAAGCCGGCAAGCTGCTCGGCGCGAGGGACACCGGCATCAAGATGAAGGGCCGGCGCTCGACGCCGGGACGCTATTTCCACGTCGCCGAACCGGGAACCGGCTGGGGCGGCGCGAATATTTCCGATCCGCTCGACATCGTCGCCGGCTTCGACGCCAAAGTCGCCTGGCCGGGCCTGACCATGCTGATGGTCTCGACCACCGGCGAACAGCACGCCTTCTATCGGCTCGATGAAGCCTTGCGGCCGATCGAGGCGCCGCTGCCCGAAAATTTGCGCCTGTCGGTCGAGCGCATTCGCGAGAATTGCGAGCCGGCGTTGTGTTCGGTTCTGTTCATGGGCGGCGCCGGCGGCTCTCTGCGCGCGGGCGTTACGGAAAATCCGGTGCGTCTTACCCGTTCGGTGCGTCAGGCGCTGACCACCGTGACCGCCGGCGGCGCGCCGGTCGTGGTTTGGCCGGGCGGCGGCATCACCTTCATGGTCGATGTCGCGCTTTTGCCCGACAACGCCTTCGGCTATGTGCCGACGCCGGCGATCGTCGCGCCGATCGAATTTACCATGCGGCTCGCCGACTACGCCGCGCTTGGCGGCCATGTCGATCATGTGCGCCCTTTGCGCGACATCGTCGACAGCCATGCGAGGCGGCAGAACAACGGCGCCGCCGATGGCGGACCGGCGCGGAGGGAAGCGTGAGATCTGCAGCGCAATATCGTTTGCTCGGCGACGGCCGGTTGCATCTCAACGACGGCCCGATCGATCTCGTCATCGAGGCCTTTGGCGAGGCGGCGGGGATCGAGGCGGCCTATGCCGCAGCCTGGCGCCGCTTTCAGACCATTCTCGATGAACTCTGCGCGGAATTGGGGCTGCTGCGCGCGCGAGCTCGACCTCACGGCGCCCGGCCCAACGGAATGGTCGCGCAACGAATGATGGCGGCGGTCGCGCCCTTCTGCGCCTGGCGTTTCATCACGCCGATGGCGGCCGTCGCCGGGGCCGTCGCCGAGGAGGTTCTTGAAGCGATGACGACGGCGGCGGCGCTGAGGCGCGCCTATGTCAACAATGGCGGCGACATTGCGTTGCATCTTCTCGGCGGCGAGGAATTTTCGATCGGCATGGTCGATCGACCAGACCGGCCAAGCCTCATAGGCCAGGCGACGATTGCGGCGCGCGATCGCGTCCGCGGCGTCGCCACCTCCGGCTGGCGCGGCCGCAGCTTCTCGCTCGGAATTGCCGACGCGGTAACGATCCTCGCTCGCACGGCCGCGGCGGCCGACGCCGCCGCAACGCTCGTCGCCAACGCCGTCGATCTTCCCGACCACAAAGCAATCCGGCGCACGCCGGCGCTCTCGCGCGATCCGCAGAGCGATCTTGGCGAGCGGCTGGTGACAATCGATGTCGGTCCGCTGACCTCGGGCGAAATTGACGCGGCGCTGGGCGGCGGCCTCAACGAAGCGGAGCGTCTGCGTCGCCACGGCCTGATCGAGGCGGCCGCCCTGCGGCTCTGCGGCGAAACGCGCCTTTGCGGGGTCGAAGCAAGGCTTTACAACGCCGTTTCTCCCGCGAACGACCGCGCCGTTGAGCGCCCCCGTCATTTCGAGGAGCAAAGCGACGAAACAATCCAGAGAGCGCCGAGGCGCCCTGGCTTCACTCGCGACGTCGGCGTAGACGAGCGCGACAGGGGGATGATCCGCCATGCCGTCGGTTGAGGAGCGCAAGCGCGTCATATCGATCGAGGAGATTTTCCACGAGGGCGGCCCTATCGCCGCCAAGCCCTACCGGCGCGCCTTCATTCTCTCGGTCATCAAGAATCCATTCGCGGGTCGTTACGTAGAGGACATCGTCGGCTTCTCCGACGATTTGAAGCCGCTCGGCCTCGACATGGCCAAGGCGCTGATCGCGGCGCTCGGCGGCGATCCCAAAATCGTCGAAGGCTATGGCAAGGGCGCGATCGTCGGCTCAGGCGGCGAGATCGAGCACGGCGCGCTCTGGCATGTTCCGGGCGGCTACGCCATGCGCGAAGCGCTCGGCGGCGCCTTGGCGATCGTTCCCTCGGCCAAGAAGGTCGCTGGCCCCGGCGCGCGTCTCGACGTGCCGATCACCCACATCAACGCCTCTTACGTTCGCAGCCACTTCGATGCGATCGAAGTTGGAATCGTCGACGCGCCCCGCGCCGATGAGTTGCTTTTGGCTTTGGCCATGACGACCGGCGCCCGCGTTCACAATCGCGCCGGCGGGCTCAAGGCTTCCGACATCAAGCAACGAGACGGGCTCCGATGAAAGCCAAGATCCGCAAGCTCGTAACCTTCGTCGAGGAGACGCGCTCCGAGATGGACCGCGCCGTCACGCCGCCGACCCGCCGCGCGGCCGCGGTCGCGGTGATCGAAAACCCTTTCTCCGGCCGCTATGCGGCGGACCTTTCCGAACTCATCGATATCGGCGAGGAGCTGGGCGAATTGCTGGCGAGGCGCGCCGTCGCCGCGCTCGGCGTCGAAGGCTCGGCCGTGGAAAGCTACGGCAAGGCCGCGGCGGTCGGCGAGAACGGCGAACTCGAACATGCCGCAGCGATCCTTCATCCCAAACTCGGCGCGCCGGTCAGAAAGGCGCTCGGCAAGGGCGCCGCGCTCATCCCCTCGTCAAAAAAGCGGGGCGGACCGGGCGTCGCGCTTGACGTACCGCTCGGCCACAAGGACGCCGCCTTCGTGCGCAGCCATTTCGACGGCATGGAGGTACGCGTCGCCGACGCGCCTCGCGCCAACGAGATCGTCGTCGCCGTGGCCATCACCGATTCCGGCCGGCCGTTGCCGCGTGTCGGCGGTTTGAAGAAGGACGAGATCAAGGGCGTCGACGGGCTCCGCTGACTTTGACGTGCGATGAGGGCGCGGCGAACCTATTTTCGATCGGTCTTTGGGAGTTAAGAGCATGAAGATTTTCTCCGCGGCGCTGTCCTTGGCCGTCATTGGCGCAGCCCTGGTCGCTACGGGCGCGCCGGCCTTTGCCCAAGAGACGATCAAGATCGGCGAGATCAATTCCTATTCGGGCCTGCCGGCCTTCACCGAGCCCTATCGCAAGGGTTGGCGACTGGCGCTCGAGGAGATCAACGCTGCCGGCGGCGTCAACGGCAAGACGCTCGAAGTCGTGTCCAAAGATGACGGCGGCAAGCCGGCCGATGCAGTGACGGCGGCCAACGAACTCGTCTCCAAGGACGCGGTCGTCATGCTCGCCGGCACGTTCTTCTCCAACATCGGCCTCGCCGTATCGGACTTCGCCAAGCAGAAGAAAATCCTTTTCCTCGCCGCCGAACCGCTGACCGACGCGATCACCTGGTCCAAAGGCAATCGCTACACGTTTCGCTTGCGGCCGGCCAACTACGAGCAGGCGGCGATGCTGGCGGAGGAAGCCGCCAAGCTGCCGGCCAAGAAATGGGCGACGATCGCGCCCAATTACGAATATGGCCAGTCGGCGGTCGCGGTCTTCAAGAAGCTCCTTTCGGCGAAGCGGCCGGATATTGAATGGGTCGGCGAGCAATGGCCGCCCCAGGGCAAGATCGACGCCGGCGCAGTTGTCGAGGCGATCGCCAAGACCGAGCCGGACGCGATCCTTAACGTCACTTTCGGCGCCGACCTCGTCAAACTCGTTCGCGAAGGCGGCACGCGCGGCCTTTTCAAGGATCGCGCCGTGGTCAGCTTCCTGACCGGCGAGCCGGAATATCTCGATCCATTGAAAGACGAAACGCCGGAAGGCTGGATCGTCACCGGCTATCCCTGGAACAATGTCTCCATTCCCGAACACGCCGCCTTCCTCAAGGCGTACCAGGCGAAATACAACGACTATCCGCGGCTCGGCTCGATCGTGGGCTATTCCACTTTGAAGGCCGCGGCGGCGATCCTCGCCAAGGCCAATTCGACCGACAGCGAGAAGCTCGTCGAGGCCGCAGAGGGCGTCGAGGTCGAGACGCCCTTCGGGAGGATCGTCTTCCGCAGGGGCGATCACCAGTCGACTCTCGGCGCCTTCGTCGGCAAGACCGCGCTTAAAGACGGTAAAGGCGTGATGGTCGACGTCTCCTATCGCGACGGCGCGAAATACCTGCCCTCGGAAGTAGAGGCGAAGGCCCTGCGCCCGCAGGATTGAAGGCCCTGCGCGCCGTTCTCTTCGCCCGTCATTGCGAGCCGAAGGCGAAGCAATCCATCATGCGCTTGACGATGGATCGCTTCGCTCCGCTCGCAATGGCGGCGGCGAGAATCGCGCCGCGGCGAGGCGCGACCCGGTGACCTTCTTCTTCGTTCAATTCGTCACCGGGCTCGCAAGCGCTTCCTCGCTCTTTCTCGCCGCCAGCGGCTTATCGATCATTTTCGGCGTCACCCGCATCGTCAATTTCGCTCATGGCGCCTTCTATATGCTCGGCGCCTATGTCGCCTACACGCTGAGCGAGCGTTTGGCCGGCGACTTCGGCTTCTGGGGCGCCATCGCGCTGGCTTCGCTGATCGTCGCGGCGCTTGGCGCGCTCATCGAGATGGCGCTGCTGCGCCGCATCTATGGCGCGCCCGACCTCCTCCAATTGCTCGCCACTTTCGGCGTGACGCTCGTCGTCGAAGACCTCGCGCTGCTGATCTGGGGGCCTGAGGATTTGGTCGGCCGGCGCGCGCCGGGCTTCAAAGGCGCGATCGACCTCTTCGGCCAGCCCTTCCCGACTTACGACCTTTTGCTCATTGGGCTTGGGCCGCTCGTCCTCGGCGCCATCTGGCTTTTGTTCCGCCGCACGCGCTGGGGCGTGCTCGTGCGGGCGGCGACGCAGGACCGCGAGATGGTCGCCGCGCTCGGCGTCAATCAGAAATGGCTCTTCACCAGCGTCTTCGCGCTCGGAATTTTTCTCGCGGCGCTCGGCGGCGCGTTGGAGCTGCCGCGTCAAGCCGCCAGCCACACGATGGATTTGCAGATCATCACCGAGGTTCTGGTCGTGGTGGTGATCGGCGGACTCGGCAACGTGCTCGGCACGTTCCTCGCCGCGATCATCGTCTCCGAGCTCAACGCTTTCGGCATTCTGATCTTTCCGAAGATTTCGATCATCCTCGTCTTTCTCGTCATGGCTTTGGTGTTAATCCTGCGACCTTGGGGCCTGCTCGGCCGCGCCGAAGCGGCGGCCCGCGCGGCGAGCGGCCTGTCGATCGCGCGTTGGCGTCCGTTTGGTCGCCGCGGTCGATTGCTGCTGGCGTGTGGGCTCGCCGGCGCTGCGCTGCTCCCTTTCGCGGCCGGCGACTATCTGCTCATTGTCGCGACCGAAGTCCTCATCTTCATGCTTTACGCGGCGAGCCTCCATTTGCTCGTCGGCGCAGGAGGCCTCGTCTCTTTCGGTCACGCCGCTTATTTCGGCCTCGGCGCCTACGGCGCGGCGCTGGCGCTGAAGCAATTCGGCCTGCCCATGGAGGCGGCGCTCGCAGCCGGTCCGCTGCTCGGCCTCGCCGGCGCTCTCGTTTTCGGCTGGTTTTGCGTGCGCCTCTCCGGCGTCTATTTCGCCATGCTCACTCTCGCCTTCGCGCAGATCGCCTGGTCGGTCGCCTTCCAATGGAGCGAGGTCACCGGCGGCGACAACGGCCTCATCGGCGTCTGGCCCAGCGCCTGGGCGGCGAGCCCGAAACCATTCTACTGGCTGACGCTCGCGCTTGTCGCGATCGGCGTCGCGCTTCTGCGCATGATCGTCTTCTCGCCCTTCGGCTACGCGCTGCGCGCCCTTCGCGACAGCGAATTGCGCGCCGAGGCGATCGGCCTTTCGCGACGTCAAATCCAATGGATCGCCTTCGGCGTCGCCGGCGCTTTCGCGGCGCTCGCCGGCGCGCTCTACGCCTTTCTCAAAGGCAGCGTCTTTCCCGACAATCTCGGCATTCCTTTGTCGATCGATGGGCTGGCGATGATTCTGCTCGGCGGCGTCGGCACGGTTTCAGGCGGCGTCCTCGGCGCGGCGCTGTACAAATCCTTCTCGATCTGGGTCGTCAGCCATACCGACTATTCCAAGCTGGCGCTGGGCGCGATGATTGTTGCGCTGGTCGCGCTCTTTCCACAAGGCGTATTCGGCGCCTTTGAGGCTTGGCGCAGCGCCCGCAGGCCTACGTACAAAGACGAGACGCCATGACGATCCTCGCCGTCGAAGACCTCGGCAAGACCTATAGCGGTTTCGAAGCCGTCAAGGGCGTCAGCTTCTCGCTCGAAGCCGGCGAGATGCTCGCGCTGATCGGGCCGAATGGCGCGGGAAAGAGCACCTGCTTCAATATGATCGACGGTCAGGTCACGCCGACGAAAGGCCGGATCGCAATTTTCGGCCGCGACGCGACCGGCAGGGCGCCGCGCGACATCTGGCGGCTCGGCGTCGGCCGCACCTTCCAGATCGCGGCGACTTTCGCTTCGATGACGGTCGCGGAAAACGTACAAACCGCGCTGTTGTCGCATCATCGTCGCCAATGGCGCATGGGCCGCTGGGCCGCGCGCGCCTTTCTGGAGGACGCGCGCGCCCTGCTCGCGTTGGTCGGCATGGAGCGGCAGGCCGAGCGAAGCAGCGGCGAACTCGCCTATGGCGATCTCAAGCGCTTGGAGTTCGCCGTCGCGCTCGCCAATGATCCGAAATTGCTTTTGATGGACGAGCCGACGGCCGGCATGGCGCCTAAGGAGCGAAACTTGCTGATGGCGCTGGTCGACCGGATCGCCCGCGAGCGGACGATCGGGGTGCTCTTCACCGAACATGACATGGACGCGGTCTTCGCTTACGCCGATCGCATCCTGGTGCTCAATCGCGGCGTTGTGATCGCCGAAGGGCCGCCGGCCGCGGTGCGGTCGGACCCGCAAGTCCAGGCGGTCTATCTCGGCGCCGGGACGCTCTATGGAGTCGCGCATTGAACCCTGCGGCGAAGCTCAGCGTCGCCGGCCTCAACGCCGC
>DASZFX010000254.1:0-2457 GCA_035939375.1 Roseiarcus sp. | reverse complement strand
GTTGCGCGCCGCCAGGCGCGCATCGAGGGCCGGTCCATGCACGTTGAAAGTCTGCTCGATCGACGACAATTTGTCGCTGAGCCGACCAACCAGCCCGTCGCTCTGGGTCTCGAACCGGACGATCATGTCGCCGACCCGGTCGGTGATCGTCGTGTCGAATCCGGCAAGTCCCTCGCGAAGCGATTGTTCGACGCGCTCGGCGTGCGAGCCCATGGCGCGGTCGACGTCGGAATGATGCGCCACGGACGCGGTTTGGAATTCGGCGAGGCGGGCGGCCGAGGCGGTCTCGAACTCGGCGAGCCGCGCGCTCGATGTCTCCACAAAGCGCTGGCTGTGCTCGGCGAGCCGGCGGTCGATCTCCTCGCCTCTGGCCGCCATTGCGCCGTCGAGAGCGCCGTACTGCTGATCGATTCGCTGACTATGCTCGGCGAGCCGGCGGTCGATCTCCTCGGCTCTGGCCGCCATCGCGCCGTCGAGAGCGCCGTACTGCTGATCGATTCGCTGACCATGCTCGGCGAGCCGGCGCTCGATCTCCTCGCTTTGGGACGCGATCGCGCCATCCAAGGCGCCGAAATGCTGATCCAGGCGCTGGTTGTGATCGACGAAACTTCGGCCAATCTCCTCGCTCTGGGACGCGATGGCGCCGTCCAGGGCGCCGAACTGTTGCTCGAGGCGTTGATTGTGGTCGGCGAGCCGGCGCCCGATTTCTTCGCCTCGCGACGCAAATGCGCTGTCCATTACGCCGATCTGCTGATCGATGTGCGAGGTCAAGCGGTCGGCATGAGCGGCGACCCGCTCGACAAAGCCTTCGCCGGATGCGCCGACCAACCGGTCCAAATTCTCGAGTTGCTCGCCGAGGCGCGCCGTCTGCTCGGAGAGGGTGGAGATCGCAGCGCCGCTGCGATCCGAGAATGTCTGCTCGAAATTGGCGAGTTGCGTATGCAGCGTGTCGTTGACGCTCTCGCTATGGATTGCGATGGCGGCGACGGCCTCGCCGGCGCTCGCGGCGAAGCGGTCCGCCAGCCTGTTGGCCTGCTCGTCCATGCGCGCGATCGAATCGCTCGCGGTCGTCGCCAGCCGCTCGTGCATCTCGGCGCTGTTGTCCTTGATGGCGGCCACCGTCCGCTGCGACGTCTCTTCAAAGTGAGCATTGACCTCGTTGGCGTGTTGATCGAGCTGGGCGCCAAGCGCCGCATGCCGAGCGTCAAATTGGGCGGCCCAGTTCGCGGCCGTGGATTCGAACAAACGCCGCGTGTCGTCGGCGCGCTCTTTCAACGAGGAGACGAGGTTGTCGTGCGACGACAAGAGACGCGAATGGAGCTGCTCGCCGCGCACCGATACCGTTTCGTGCATGCGATCGGTCGTGTCGGCAAGGCGCGAAACAAGGCTCTCGCCGCGGTCGAGGATCGTATCGGCGATGCGCGCGCCCGCGCCGTCGATACGCGTGGCGACGTCGTCGGCGCGGGCGCAGAAGTCGGCGAGAACCGCTTCGCTCGACTGGGCGACGCGCGACATCAAGCCTTCGCTGTGTCCTACCATCGTCTCTGAGACGCGCGCGCCGGCGGCGTCCAGCCGGTTGACCAATTCGTCGCTTCGCGCGGCAAGCTCCGCCGTCAAGGTTTCACCGGCGCTTCTGATCCGCTGATCGATATCGGTGACCCGTTGGATGAGCCCGGATGCGCTTTGGTCGCTCGCTTGGCCAAGTCGATCGGCCACCTCGGCGCCCAAGGCGGCCAGGGCTGTCGTCATATTCGCGCCTTGTCCCCCGATCTTGTCGAGGGTCTCGGCCCCGGCGCGCTCCAGCGCGACGCTGATCCCTTCGGCGGTGGCGCCGAGCGAGGCCACCAGCGTCTGGCCGGCGCCCTGGATGCGCTCGCTCAAGCGATCGGCGATGGCTTCGAGATCGGCGGCGACGCCCTGATGCGCGCCGGAGACGGCGGCGCGGACCTTGCCGCCATTGGCGACGATCGCCTCGCGCTGGTCGGCCAATTCGGCGATCAGGGCGCGAACGCGGCGCTCGTTGTCGGCGTAGGAGCGCTCGAGACTGGAGACTTCGCCACGCACCAGCGTTTCGAGTTCGGAGGCGCGCGCGAGGGCGCGTTCGATGCCGTCGCCCATCGACGCCACTTCGCGGCGGATCGCTTGGGAGAGCGTCGCGACCTGCTCGCTCGCTGCTGTTTCGGGCTCGGCAAGGCGCATCGCGACCTGGCTGATCGCGCGCGCGGCGGCGCGCAGATCCTGCGCGCGGCGCACGAGAGCCGCGATCGCTAGAATGAACAGCACCGGGCCGACGACGATAAGCGCCGCCAAGCCGACTTCCGGCTGAAGCCAGAACGCGGGGCTCGCAAACGTGTGCAAGCCGCCGCTAAGGTCATAGTGCTCGCCGAGAAAGGCGCCGCATAGCATGAGCCAAAGGAGCGAAGCGCAGACCGCCGCAAACATCGGGACGCGAGTCGG
>DASZFX010000253.1:0-20902 GCA_035939375.1 Roseiarcus sp. | reverse complement strand
GGCTCTTCGACGTCTCGAGCGGCAGATTGTTGCGCACGCTCCAAGGCCATGTCGATCCTGTCAGGTCGATCGCTCTTTCGCCGGACGGCCAGACCCTCGCCTCCGGGTCTTGGGACAAGACGATCAAGCTTTGGACTGTCGGCCTTGCGCCCGCCGCGCCAGCGCAAGTCGCCGAACAGCCGGCCGCGCCATCTCCGAGCGCCCAAGCCGCGCAGACGGTCGCGGCGGAGCAAGCGCCGCAGGCTGCAGCCAGCGCTGCGCCGGTCGAGAGCGCGCCCGCGGCGCCGAGGCCGCTCTCCACGCCCCGGGCCGCGCCCACGCCGCAGCCGGCTGTCGCCGCCGCGCCAGCCGCCGCTGCGCCGGCCGAGACGGCGCTCGCCTCGCCCAAGCCCATTGCTGCGCCGGCCCCGGCCGGTCGTCGGGTCGCGCTCATCGTCGCCAACAGCGCATATCGCGACGCGCCATTGAGCAATCCGGCCGTCGACGCCGAGACGGTGCGGGACAGCCTTCTCAAGCTCGGATTTTCGGTCACGGTGAAGAAGGATCTCGACCTCGACGGATTCGAGCAGGCGGTCGACGCCTTTGCAGGCGAGACGCGCGGCGCCGACCTCGCGCTGTTCTATTTCGCTGGTCACGGTTTCTCCGTCGCCTCCGACGGACGACAGCAAAACCTTTTGATGGCGACCTCGGCCAATTTGCAGGCGAAGACGGCGATCGCTCTGCAAGGCGGCGGCGAACCGCTGGAGCATATCGAGGAGACGATCATCGGCCATGCGCGGGCGACGCTGATCTTCGTCGACGCCTGTCGCAACATTCCAACGCTCGCCAGCCGCGGCGTCGGCGGGCGCGGCTTCGACCGGCTCGATCCCGCTTCTTTCGACGGCGCTTACGTTGTTCTGTCGACACGCGTGGGCAAGACCGCCGAAGACGGCGAAAGCGGCAAAGGCAGCCCCTTCGCCCGCGCCTTTGCCTCCGTCCTTCCGACCCCGGGCCTGCGGATCGAGGACGCTTATGCGCGCATCCGCGAAAAAGTACGTGCCGAGACATCGGGCGCACAAGTGCCCGACGTGATCCGCAGCGACCTGCCGGAGGGCGGCGTCGTGCTGATGGGGGCGGCGGGACAGTGACGCCGAAAGTGCGGCGCCTCAGGCGGAATGGGACGCTCTAAAACTCCCCCCACGCCTCCGCCGCCACGCCCGCCAGCGCCTGGACGCGCGCTTCGTCCGCAGCGAGTTCGCGCGCCGGTCCAGAGTAGACCATCACGCCGTCGTCGAGCACATAGGCGGTGTCGGCGATCTCAAGGGTCATGCGGGCGTTCTGTTCGACGATGAGGACCGACAGCCCTTCCTCGCGCATTCTCGAGACGACGCGGAAGACCTCGCGGACGATCAGCGGCGCGAGGCCTTGCGAGGGTTCGTCAAGCAGCAGCAGTTTCGGGTTGATCAAAAGAGCGCGGGCGATCGCCAGCATTTCCTGCTCGCCGCCGGAGAGCTGGCGGCCGCGGTTCTGTCGCCGTTCGGCGAGGCGCGGAAAAAGTTGGTACACGCGCTCGATCGTCCAAGGTCCGGCGCGCTCGATCGGTACTTTGAGATTGTCGTCGACGCTGAGGTTGGGGAAAATACGGCGTCCCTCGGGCACATAGCCGACGCCCGAACTCGCGATGCGGAAGGCGGGCCAACGGGTCATATCTTCGCCGAAGATCGTCACTTTGCCGCGCCGCGCCGGCGTCAGGCCCATCAGGCTGCGCAAAGTCGTCGTCTTGCCAGCGCCGTTGCGGCCGAGCAAAGCGGTGATCTTGCCCTCCGCAACGTCGAGGGAGACGCCACGAAGGATATGGCTCTTGCCATAGTAGGTATGAAGGTCTTCCGCCTGGAGGGCCGCGCTCATGCGGCCTCACCCAGGTAGGCCGCCTGCACGGCCGCATTGGCGGCGATCTCCGCCGGCGCGCCTTCGGCGAGCAGCTTGCCTTGATCGAGGACCGTGATCCGGTCGGCGAGATGGAAGACGACGCGCATGTCGTGTTCGATCAGCACGATGGAGAGATCGCCGCGCTTACGAAGCTCGCGGATCAGTTTCGTCGCCGCGTAGGTCTCCTGGTCGCCCATGCCCGCGGTCGGCTCGTCGAGCAACAACAGGCGCGGCCGAAGGGTCAGGGCAGTGGCGATTTCGACCACGCGCTGATCGCCATGCGCGAGTTCTCCGACCAGGCGATCGGCCTTGGCGGTTAGGCCGGCAAGTTCGAGGGTCTGGTCGACCAGGGCCTGCACGGCGGCTCTCCCGGCGCGGCTGATCCATGGGCGCAGCGCGTAACCGCCGGCGATTTCAGCGCCGACGCGCAAATTCTCACGGACAGAGAGTTCAGGGAAGATTTCGGTGATCTGAAAGGTTCGCGCCATGCCTAAACCGGCCCGCCGGTGCGCGGCGAGCATGGTGACGTCGCGGCCGTCGAAGACGATCTTTCCTGACGTCGGCGGGAAAAAGCCGCCGAGCAGGTTGAAGAAGGTCGTCTTACCGGCGCCATTGGGTCCGATGATTGCGCGAAGCTCGCCGCGCGCGACCGATAGCGACACATCGCGCACCGCGGCGAGGTCGCCGAAGCGCTTGCTCACCGAGCGGACTTCAAGAAGCGCGGCGGATTTTGGCGGCTCGGCTTCGCCCTCATTGCCCGCCTTCGCTTCGCCGTTCATGCTTGGGCCCGTCGCGGAATGACGCCCAAGAGACCGCGCGGGAAGAACAGAACGACAAGGATGAAGAGGAGGCCGACGAAGGACATCCAATTGACTGTGACGCTGGAGAGATAATCCTGCACGGCGACGAAGACTGCGGCGCCGAGAAGCGGGCCCCAGAAATTGCGCATGCCGCCCATCACGGCCATCATGACGAAGTCGCCGGATTGGCTGTAGTGGAGGCCGCGCGGATCGGCGAAATTGTTGACGAGCGCATAAAGAGCGCCGGCGAAGCCCATGAAGAAACAGGACAGGGTGAAGGCGATCCAGATATGACGCTCGACCGCAAGCCCCAGGAACCGCGCGCGGCGTTCGTTCTCGCGGATGGCGATCATGGCGCGGCCGAAGGGCGAGCGAAGAATAAAGCCCATGACCGCGACGAGAATCGCGAAACAGACAAGCACGAAATTGTAAAAGGCGGTTTCGCTGGAGAGGATGTCGATCTTGGCGAAGCCCAAATCGAGCGGCTGGCGCGAAAAGCCGCGCAGGCCGTCGTCGCCGCCGGTCAGCGAGCTCCATTGAAAGGCGATGTAGTAGAGCACTTGGCCGAAAGCGATCGTCACCATCGCAAAATAGACGCCGCGTCGGCGCACGATCAGCAATCCGAGGAGCGCGCCGGCGATCCCGCCCAGCGCCATGCCGCAAACGAGCGACAGCGGCGTGCTCGGCGCGACGAATTTCAGCGCAAGGCCGGCGCCGTAGGCGCCGAGGCCGAAATAGGCGGCATGGCCGAAAGAGAGAACGCCGGTGAAGCCGAGAAGGAAATTCACCGACATGGCGGCGAGCGCCAGCACCAATACGCGCGCGCCGAGCGCCGTATAGCCGCCGACGAGAGGCATCCAATAGGGCGCGACGATGAGCAAGGCCCAAATGCCCAGGAGAGCGGCGAGCTTTCTCGCGTCGGCGCTCATGTCATCATGCCTTCTTCGCCCAGGAGACCTCGCGGCCGCAGCAGCAGAATCAGCGCCATCAGCACATAGATGACGGCTTCGCTCGCCGCCGGCAGGAACACTGCGGTCAGGCCCGAGGCGACGCCAATGAGCAGGCCGCCGAGCAGCGTGCCGGTCAGGCTGCCGACGCCGCCGACGATGATGGCGACGAAGCTCGGCATCAGCAGGCCTGTGCCCATTGTTGGTTCGAGGCCGAGCTGTCCCGCTGCCAACACGCCGCTCAGGCCGGCAAGGAAAATGCCGGCGGCGAAATTGAGCGAGCGCAAGGCGTGTACGTTGACGCCGAGCGCCGCGACCATCTCAAGATCGAGCGTGCCGGCGCGGATGCGCACCCCAAGACGGGTGTAGCGCAGGATCGCGAAGAGCAGCGCGACGACCGCGATCGCCGCCGCAACCATGAACAGGCGATAGCCGGTAATGAAGAAAAATTGCATGCTCAGGGGGCTGGCGAGGATTGCAGGGACCGTCACCGGCTTGCCCTGTGCGCCCCAAATGAAGCGCGTCCCGTCCTCGATGATGAAGGCGAGGCCGAAGGTCAGCAGCAGGCTGTAAAGCGGGTCGCGCCCGTAGAGCGGGCGTATCAATATCCGCTCGACGGCAAAGCCGATGAGGGCGGTCAGCGGCGGGGCGATGAGCAATGCGCCCCAGAAGCCGACGTAAGGCGTGACGCTATAGGCGATATAGCCGCCGATGACGAGAAAGCCGCCATGGGCGAAATTGATGACATTGCTCAGGTTGAGAATGAGCGACAGGCCGAGGGCCATCAGCACGTAGAAGGCGCCGATGATCAAGCCGTTGGTGACGTTGAAGAGCAGAAGCTGCGTCATGCAATTCCTGAGGCGTCTCCGCGAATAGTTGCATTACATTGCTCTTGCGCCCGGCGTCTTTGCCGGCGTCGCGCCGCCGAGGCCTCCTCTCCTGGGAGCGCAGAGGAGGAGGTTCGGTAGGGGCCGGTCTTTCGGCCGCCGCGGTAAAGGTTTACTCCCCCATCCCTCGCCCCCTTCCCCCGCGGGGGAGGCTTTGCGCTCTTAGATCATCCCGTGCGCTTCTTCTCGATCAATTTCTCTATTCTATACGACAATCAGACCGGCCATTGCAGCTTGCATCCGGTCTGGTCCTCAGGCGGCGCGGTCTTGTCGCCGGCGATCACGCTGTCGACTCGGAAGAGGTCTTCTGGATCATCTTTGCCCTGGTGCTGCGCCTCGCCGATGAAGGCGGAGGTCATCAGTTGGTGGTCGCCGGCGCGATAGTAGCATTTGTTGGGTTGCAGCCTGATCTCCGGCGGCAGTTCGAAATTGGCCATCGCCTTGGCGAGCTTGGGCGAATCGATGGTTTTTTCCTGGTTGGCGATTCCCACCAACGTCTGAATTGACGTATAGCCGAACCAATGGCGGGCGGTCGGGACCTTGCCGCCATTGACTTTACGGATGTCGGCGACAAATTTTTCGACGCCGGGCACGCCCGGCTGCTTCCAGTACCATTCGAACATCCAGATGCCGATCCGCGCTTCGGGCGGCATAGCTTCCAGCGATTCGAGCTCCTGCTGCAGACCCGCGACGTGAACTTGCGTGTTCAGGCCGAATTGCGTGATTTGCTTGAGGCAATTGACCATGTCCGAGCCTTGGACCAGCACCAGGATGACGTCCGGATTGGCGGCCCGCGCCTTGATCAGGAATGCGGAAAAATCAGCGGTGCCGAGGGGTGCGAGCTCATTGCCGGTCATCGTTCCGCCGAGCTTGATCAGATCGGCGGTGGCCGCCTGCTGCAACGTATGGCCATAGGCGTAGTCGGGCGTGATGAAGTGCCACTTCTTGCCATATTGCTTGAACAGCAAGTCGGAGATGGAATTGGCCTCCATGCTGGTCGTGTTGCAGACACGGTAGACGTTCCACTTGCAGTCCTTGCCGGTAATCGTATCGGTGTGGCCGCCCGAGACGATATGGAGAACATGCTTCTCGTTGCTGACCTGGGCGATCGCCTGAGCGATGCCGGAGTTCACGTCGCCGACCAGAAAGGTCACTTCGTCGCGTTCGATCAGCTTGCGCGCCTTTTGAACGCCCGTGCCGACGTCGTTGGCCGAATCCTCGACGAGCAATTCGATCGGGCGGCCGAGAATTCCGCCCTTGGCGTTAAGTTGCTCCACGGCAAGCTTGGCGCCCATCACTTCGTTCTGGGCCACCGCCGCATAGACGCCGGTCAAGGGATCGACCATGCCGATCTTGATCGGCGTCTCCGCGCGGGCGGAAATGATGGCGGGGGCGGCGACGACAAAGCCGCCGAATGCGGCGGCGCCTTTGAGCACCTTGCGCCGATCGACGCGACCGCGTTCAATCCATGCCGCCATCCTGTCCTCCTGCCATATTCTTTCGTCCGAGCCATATTGGCTGGCGCCCCGCGTCGGAGCCTGATTCGGCTCGATATTGCGCCCGATTAGGACGCAATCGCAAGGGATTGGGCTCTCGCGGGAAGAGCCGGGGAGAAGCACAATATCGCGTCGCGCCGCTTAATTTGGCCGCCGGAGGGGCTGTCCAATCCGGCTAAAAGTCCGGGCGGCGGCGCGACCGTTGCGCTTTCCTCGCGCCAAAGCTGCGTCCATTTGGCGCATTCGTCCTTGGTCGCAGAGGCGGAACGATGCTGAACATTTGCTTGCAATGACAAGCAAATGTCATAATAAGAAACCCGGCAACCGAGCTCTGCGCCGTCCCGCGCGGGCCGCCGGGCTCCTCGACAAACCAGCTTGGGATGGGCGATGCCGAAAGCGATTCCCATTCATCCTTCCGCCTTCGCCAAGACCGGAAAGCTCGACTTTCCCGATGTGCCGATCCGCGCCTACGCGCGCGCTTTCAGCGACGAGCGGGCCCGACGCGGCGATGAGGCGCTGCGCGAAGTCCTGCGCCACATGATGATCCTGCGCGAGTTCGAATCGATGCTCGGCGCCCTCAAGGCGAAGGGCGCCTATCAGGACGTCGCTTATGACTATAAGGGTCCGGCTCATCTCTCGATCGGCCAGGAGGGCGCCGCCGTCGGCCAAGCGCTGGCGTTGCAGCCGGAAGATCACATATTCGGCAGCCACCGCAGCCACGGCGAATTCATCGCCAAGGGCCTTTCCGCTATTCGGCGCCTTGCGCCGGCCGCGCTGACCGCGACGATGGCGGGGCATAAGGACGGCGCCCTGTTGCGCGTCGTGGAAAAGCATTTTCCGAGCAATTCGGCCGAGAGCCTTGCTGAGAATTTTCTACTGCTTGGCCTTCTCGCCGAGATTTTCATGCGCGCCAGCGGTTTCAACGCCGGCATGGGCGGCAGCATGCACGCATTCTTTCCGCCGTTCGGCGTCTATCCGAACAATGCGATCGTCGGGGCTTCGGCCGGCATGGCGACCGGTGCGGCCCTCTGGAAGAAAGTGAGCGGCGCCGGCGGCATAGCGGTCGCCAATAGCGGCGACGGCTCGACCGGTTGCGGGCCGGTTTGGGAGGCGATGAACTTTGCCGCTATGGCGCAGTTTCGTACCTTATGGGGTGGGCCCATGAGGGGCGCGCCGCCGATCCTCTTCTTCTTCAACAATAATTTCTATGCAATGGGCGGCCAGACCATCGGCGAGACGATGGGTTGGGATCGCCTCTCGCGGATCGCCGCGGCCGTCAACCCGCAAGCCATGCATGCGGAGACCGTCGATGGCGGCGACCCTCTCGCCGTCGCCGACGCAGTCGAGCGAAAGCGCGATATTCTTCTACGCGGCGAGGGGCCCGCGCTGCTTGACGTCGAGTGCTATCGCTCCGGCGGACATTCGACCACCGACGCCAATGTCTATCGCAGCCGCGAGGAGCTTGCGGCCTGGCAGGCGCAGGATCCGATCGCGTCCTACCGCGCGAAGCTGATCGCGAACGGTCTGCTCACGGCGGCCAACGCCGAGGCGATGCAAGAGGCGGCGCGCGCGCAGATCAGGGCGGTGATCGTCGCGGCGGTCGATCCGATCGTCTCGCCGATCGTCGACATCCGCGCCCAGCCGACATTGATTGGCGGGCTGATGTTCTCGCATGGGGCGATTGAGACGCCCTCAGGCGAGGCTACGCTTCTGAACCCGCCGGAAACGACCGCCCGCGTCCGTCAGGACGCGAAGAAGAGCCGCTTCGGCCTCACGCCGGAAGGCGAGAAACTATCGCCGATGCGCGCGATCACCTTACGCGACTCGCTTTTCGAGGCGATCCTGCACCATATGCGACACGACGAACGGCTGATCGCCTATGGCGAAGAGTGCCGAGAATGGGGCGGCGCGTTCGGGGTCTATCGCGGCCTCGCCGAGATCATGCCGTATCATCGGCTCTTCAATGCGCCGATTTCGGAAGCCGCGATCATCGCGACCGCCGTCGGCTATGCGCTCGAAGGCGGCCGGGCGCTGGTCGAGCTGATGTATGGCGATTTCATCGGCCGGGCGGGCGACGAAATCTTCAATCAGATGGCGAAATGGCGCTCGATGTCGGGCGGCGCCTTGAAGCTTCCCATCGTCCTGCGATGCTCGATCGGCAGCAAATACGGCGCGCAGCATTCGCAGGATTGGACGGCGCTGATCGCCCATATTCCCGGCCTCAAGGTCGTCTATCCGGCGACCCCCTATGACGCGAAAGGCCTGCTCGCCTCGGCTCTTTCGAGCGACGATCCCATCGTCTTCTTCGAGAGCCAGCGTCTCTACGACGTCGTCGAGCAATTCAAGTCGGGCGGCGTTCCGGCCGACTACTATCGTCTCCCCCTCGGAGAGCCGGAGTTGAAACGGCGGGGGAGCGACGCGACGATTCTCACCATTGGCCCGTCGCTCTATCCGGCGCTTGCGGCGGCTGAGCAGCTCGCGTCGTCTCACTCCCTGTCAGCAGAGGTGATCGACGCCCGCTCGCTTGTCCCCTTCAATTACGCGCCCGTGCTGGCGTCGGTCAAAAAGACGGGCCGAATCTTGCTCGTCACGGAAGCGTGCGAGCGCGGCAGTTTCCCGATGACCCTCGCCGCCAATATCGCGCGCTTCGCCTTTTCCGATCTGAAGGCGCCGCCGCGCGTCCTTGGCGCGCCCAATTGGATCGTGCCCGGCGCCGAGATGGAGACGACGTACTTTCCGCAAGTCGACGACATAGTCGATGTCGTCGCTTGCGAATTTTTTCCAGAAACGAAGGCGGCGCGGCGCGGTCTGCGCAACTGGAGCGATCTGGACCTTGCTCGCGCGGCGCTTTGAGAAGGTAAAAGCGGGCGGGCTTGTGACGGTTTTCAGCGGCTTGAAGTTTTCGTCGAAAGGGACATGCGATGGACGTGCCGATTGTGATGCCGCAGCTCGGAAACGAAATCGAAGAGGCGCAGATCGACGAATGGCTGAAGGCCGTCGGGGACGAAATCAGCGCCGGCGAGCAGATCCTGACGATCACCACCCCAAAGTTGACGATGGAGATCGAAGCTCCGGCGAGCGGCCGGCTCAAGGAGATCAAGGTCGGCGCCGAGGAATTGGCCGCGGTCGGCGCCGTTCTTGGCGTCATCGAAAGCGCGTGACGCTCCGATGAAGGAGAATCGGGCGCCGACAGCGGATGAAGGTCCCGCGCGCGACGGAGACATCGCCGCTCAAAAACGCCTCATCGAATTCGGCGGCGAGACCATGCTGGTCAAGGAAGCCGGTCACCTGCCTCATGTCGAGGCGCCGCGTTCGGTCAATGAAAGGATACGCGAATTCCTCGCGCGCCAGAAATCATCGTGAGCCGCGGAGCCTGCGCCAGGCGCGGAGGCGGCTCGAATGGTTAAGCTGCGCCGCGGCGCGCGGGTTTCCCTGTCGGAAGCAGCTTCCCTCCGTTTGCGCGCCGCCTGGCTCTACTATAATCACGGCCTCACTCAGAAAGACGTCGCCGAACAATTGGGGATCGGTCGCACGACGGTGATCAGCCTGCTCGACGAGGCTTTGAAACGCGGCGAAGTCCGTATCTGGATCGAAGAGGGCGAGGCGAGTTGCATGGAGCTCGCCGTCAAGCTCGAGCGCGCGCTGCAGCTCGACGAAGCGATCGTCGTACCTGCCGCGAGGGACGTCGATCAGACGGCCAAATCCGTCGGCTCGGCGCTCGGCAAATTCCTCTCGGAAGCTATCGTTGACGACATGACGATCGGCGTTGGCTGGGGGCGCACGTTGACCGCCTCGCTGGCGAGTTTTCGCCCCGCGCGCAGTCAGGGCGTCGCAGTGATGTCCCTGCTCGGCGGGGCGGTCGAAACGCGCTTCGCCAATCCGGTCGAATATTCCTGGCGCCTGGCGAGCCGCCTCGGGGCGGAATGCTTTCTGTACCCGGCGCCGCTCATCGTCGATTCACCCGAGACCAAGCGACGATTGATCGAGAAATGCGGTCTTGATCGGCTCGTCGCCGCCGCCAAGACCCTGGACCTCGCCGTGGTCAGCGTCGGCGACATTGGTCCGAAGGCGTCTTCGCTCGCTCGTCATCTAGTGACGGAGAAGGAATTGGCCGAATTGGTCGCGCTCGGTTGCGTCGGCGACGTGATGTGCAACTTCCTCGACAAGAACGGGGCCAGCGTCGCGCATTCGGTCAACCAGCGCGTGATGTCGATCGATCTCGAGACGGTGCGTAAGGCGGGTCATGTCGTCATCGCCTGCGGCGGCGCGAACCGCGCCCCGGCGATCGGCGCGGCGATCAAGCGCATCGGCTGCAACACTTTGGTGACCGATGAAGACGCGGCGCGAGCGATCCTGGCGCCGGCGGGCGTGCGATAGGCGGCGAGCAAGCGGACGATACGCGCCTGTTCAAATGTTTTAAGAGCCGCGCGGCGATCATGCCCGCGGCGGACGCGTCGCGAAAGCGTCGGCGAGCGCGCGCACCAACGGCTTCATGAAATAGGTCTCCCCTGGCGGCGCGACGCTCGGCTTGACGCCGAGCCTCTCCAGCTCCGCCGAGACCACAGGACCGATCGCCGCCACGACAATGCGCGCCAATCCGTCGCTGAGCGCGGCCGTACGTCCGGTTTTTTCGGCGACGGCGGTAAGGCGGCGCACTTGCGGCGCGCTGGTGAAGGCGATCGCATCGATCCGGCCCGCCGCCATGTCGTCGATCGTTGCGGCCACCAACGCGTCCTCCGCGCTTGACGCGTATACATAGGGCAGAACCGGATCGACGCTGGCCGCCGCAGCCCTGAGACGGCCGAGCAGCGCCTCATGCGCGCTCTCCGGATAAAGCTGCGCGCCGACGCGGCGGCCCTTGAGATCAAGGCGCGACAAGAGCCGGATGACGCCCTCGCTGGTCGGCTGCTCGGCGGACAGATTGCTGTCGAGACCGATTTCGCGCAGCGCCCGCACGGGCTTCGGCCCGCGCGTGATGCGGCGGGTCTTGGTCAGAGCGGCAACGAAAGCCTCGCGAAGCTGACGCCGATCGGCGAGCGCAACAAGACGGCGCAGGCCTTCGCCGGTCATGAGGATCAGATCGTCGCAGGGCGTCGCAATGAAGCGCCTGATCCAGTCTTCGACCGGCTGAGGGTCCTGCGCGTCATGGATCGCGACCATCGGACAGGCGATGCATTCAGCGCCGCGTTCTTCGAGCATACGGACGAGAAGCGCGAGTTCCCGCGTCTCTGGCGCCACGATACGCCGCCCGGATAGTTCTCCGCTCATCGCTTCAGCCGTTGTCCGGCCCCGCAACCAATCGACTCCCGTTTGTCCCATAGAGGCTGGCAAGCGCCAAGCGTTCGTCTCTGCTTCGGCGCCCATCACCGCGCTCAGGCGGTCCGTGGGCCGCCCGCAGTTTCCTCTTGTGTCTATATCCTCAATAGGATATATGCTAACGTATATCCACTACGGAATATCCGAAGGAGAATACATGCCGAACCGCCGCCGCTTCCCCGTTCTCATCGTCGGCGCCGGGCTCGCCGGGCTGAGCGCCGCTCTGCTTCTGGCCTGGCGCGGCGTTCCGAGCCTGCTGGTCGAGAAGCGAGCCTCGATCTCGCGCCATCCACGGGCCCGCGGCGTCAACCCTCGCAGCATGGAAGTGTTGCGGGTCGTGCCGGGCCTGGAGGAGGAGTTGTGCGCAGCCAGCCCAGCCGGCCAGGCGAATTTTGCGATCGTCGTCGCCGAGACCGTGTCCAGCCCGCCGATAAAGGTGATCATGCCGCCCGGCGGCTTCGACACGCGGCCGCTGACCCCGGCGACAATGTCAATGGCCGGTCAGGACCTTGTCGAACCAATCTTGCTGCGTCGCGCCCGCGCCCTCGGCGCGGAATTCCGTTTCTCGACCGAGCTTGTCGGTTTCACGCAAGACGAACACAGCGTCAGCGCGAGGCTGCGCGACGTCAAGAGCGGCGAAGAGGAGGTGATCGACGCCGACTATCTCATCGCCGCCGACGGACATCGCAGTCCGATCCGAGAAGCGCTCGGCATCGCGACGCAAGGGCCCGCCGCGTTTTCGCAGAACATGTCGATCCTGTTCGAATCGAATTTCGTCCCGCCGCAAGGCGAGCGCGCCTTCGCGCTCTACTATCTTCGGAATTCGAAATTCAACGGCGCTTTCATAGGCTCAGACGATCCGCGTATCGGCCGGGTCTCCGTCGAGTATGATCTGACGCGCGAAAGCGCGGCCGACTACGGCGAAGAACGTTGCGTCGATATCGTGCGCTCGGCGCTCGGCGTGGAGGACCTTGCCGTCAAGGTGCTCGACGTCATGCCTTGGGAAATGTCGTCGCGTCTCGCCGAGACGATGGCGAGGGGCCGCGTTTTCCTTGCCGGCGACAGCGTGCACACGATGCCGCCGACCGGCGGTCTCGGCGGCCAAACCGCTATCCAGGACGCCGCCGATCTCGCCTGGAAGCTCGCCATGGTCTTGCAGGCCAAGGCCGGCCCTGATCTCCTCGAAACCTACGATACTGAGCGCCATCCCGTCGCGGCGATGACGGTTGAGGCTCAGACGGCCAATTACGTCGAGCGCATGCGACCAGACCGCAAGAACCTGATCAAGCCCGATGCAAAGCTCGACTATCTCAGCGTGGCCATGGGCTATATCTATCGCTCTGCCGGCGTGACAAGCGAGACGCCGGACGACGGAGCCGGCGCCGAAAGCCCGCTCGAGCCGAGCGGCCGGCCCGGCGCCAGGCTAGCGCATGTCCCATTGACGCGGAGGGACGCGATGATCTCGACGCTCGATCTCGTCGGACGTGAATTTGTCTTGTTCGCTGCGCCCGATGGCGGCCCATGGATGGCCGCTGCGCGCGACTTGAGGCGACGCGGCGTCCCGCTCGAGGCCTACCGCATCGACGCCGACGCGATCGATACCGAAGGGCTCTTCCTGCAACGCACCGGCCTCGCGCGCGAAGGCGCGCTGCTCGTTCGGCCCGACCGATTCATCGCCTGGCGGTCGCCAAGAAGCCTGGCCGAGCCGCTCGCAGCGCTCGCCGAAGCGCTCGGCTGCGCGCTTTGTCGGAACCTCGAACTGAAGGAGCGCGCCGCATGACCGCCAAGCGAAAAGTCGGCAATCCACTTGCTCTGGCGGTTCTCGCCTGCCTCTTCGAGAAGCCCATGCATCCTTATGAGATGGCGAGCACGATGCGCGAACGCCACAAGGACGAAAGCATCAAGCTCAACTACGGCTCGCTCTATACGGTCATGGGCGCGCTCCAGCGCCACCGCCTGATCGAGCCGCTGGAGACGGCGCGCGAAGGCAATCGCCCCGAGCGCACCGTCTATCGCATCACTGACGCCGGCCGCCTCGAACTCATTGACTGGCTCAGCGAACTCATCGTCGAGCCGGCCCATGAATATACGCAATTCGAAGCAGGCCTTAGCCTGTTGCCCGTGTTGCCGCCAGCCGATGCGCGCGATCTGCTCGAGCAGAGGTGCGGCCGTCTCGAAGCCGAACTCGAGAAGGCCAAGGCGGTGCGCAAGTTTATCGCCGAACGGAACATTCCGCGCCTTTTCTCGATCGAGGCCGAATATCGTTGGCGCTTGCGCGAAGCCGAACTCGAGTGGGTGCGAAAACTGATCGAGGACATCGATACCGGTGCGCTGGACGGATTGAAGCTTTGGCGGAACTGGCACGATTCGACCGCCGAGGGCCGCGGCAACGTCATCGCCTTCGGCGTCAGGATGGGCGAGCGATGAGCGCGACCTCCCGCGCCCAGGCGTCGCGATAGCCGGCGAGGCCGGCGATCAAAGCAGCGGCGACGGGGACGGGCGAGGAGATCGGATAGGTCGGTGGCCAATGCGCCAGCATCGCGGCGCCGCGCGCCGTTCCCGCCACGTCCTCGGCCGCGAAGACGCGCTGCTTCGGCCTGAGGGCGACCAGCGTCTGGCAGAAGGCGGCATTGGCGGCGAAGCTGCCCTCGACGATGAGATCGCCCACCTCGACGCCCATCCTCGTCAGCATCAGATCGGTCATCAATGCGCAATAGAGCGTCGCCAGCGCAGCGCGATCGCTGGAAGCGACCTTGCCGCGGATTTCGCCTTTCACCCTCGCGAAGGGGCCGCCTCGGCCGGAGAAGCAGGGCAGGGCGCGCGCGCTTGACGCGATGACGCGCTCCAGGGCGGCAAGATTCGGGTTGCCGCCCTGAAGCGCGATCAGGCCATATTCCCGTCCGCCCATGAATCGGCCGGTGGCGGTCGGCCGCCCGAGCGCATCGACATTGGCGAGCGTATCGTCGCGCGGGTCGAGCTTGTCGAGCGAGAGCCCGACGCTCATCAGAATGACCCAGGTGCCGGTCGAAAGTACGGTGAAAGGCGCCTGCCGCGACACCAGACAAGGCAGGAGAGAGGCGTTGGAATCGTGAATGCCGCAAAGAACGCTCGTCTCCGGCGCGAGACCGGTCGTCGCGGCGATGTCCGGCTTGATCGGGCCGAGCCGATCGAAGGCGCGGACGAACGGCGGGATCATGCCTTGCAGGTCGAGCGCACCGACGAGGCTGGAAACATGTCCTTCGCGCGGCGCCCAGAGATCGGTATGGCTGCCGAAAGAGGTGACTTCCGCCGCCGCGACGCCTGAGAGGCGCCACGCCCAATATTGCGGATAGGCGACGAAATGTTTCGCCCGCCCAAAGAGTTCGGGACAGCGCCATTTCTGATAAGCGACCTGCCGGCCGAGATTGAGCCCGGCCGGCACTTGCGGCGACAGGCTCTCGGAGAAGGGCGGCCGCAATTTGGCGTAGTCCGGCTCGATCTCTTCGACGTCCGGGAAGTCATAGTCCATCACAGGCGCAGCAAGGTCGGCCTCGCCGATCAAAGCGCCGGCGGCCCCGTGCGCCGTCGGGACGATCGCGCTGATCCGGTAGGCGCGCGCGGCTTCGCTGAGCGCGTCGAGCGCGAAGGACCACGCGGTCTCGACATCCTCATGGGGATAGGGCGGTCCGGGCAGAACCCGGCTCGGCGTCGATTTCTCCCACAGGAGCTTGCCCTCGTCGAAGAGCGCGAGCTTTATATTGGTCTTGCCGACATCGAGAACCGCGACCGCTTCGCTCATCTCGTCTGCGCCTCAAGGCAAATGGAACATCTCGACGAGGGGCGTCGCGACGGGTGAGCCGTCGTCATTGGCGCGCATGATGTCCTTCATGTGGTCCCACCAGCGACGCATGACAGGATGGATCGGCAAGGCGTCCATTTTGTGATCGTCGCGCCGCTCGAGATAGGCGAACAGAATATTCGTTTCGAAATCGAGATGGATCGAATAGTTCGCGACGCCGCTTTCGCTGAGCAAGGCGGCGAGCTCCGGCCAGATCGCGTCGTGACGTCGTCGATACTCATCGGCGCAGCCGGGGTTGAGAAACATCTTGAAGGCGTAGCGTTGCATCAGAGCCTCAGTGCGGGCCGACGGTACGTCGACGCGCATGAATAGTGCAGTGGATCATCGACCCGGCCGCGGAGCGCGGCCGAGCCGATGAGTTGAGATCAGAAGTCGAAATCCTTGACATTGGCCTTGGTGAAGATGAAGGGCGGCCCAAGCAGGATTTCGCTGCCGTTGACGACGCTGAGCTTGCCGAGCTTGCCGGCCTCGACCGAGGTCGCGCCGGGCTTCAGCTTGCCGTCGACCGCCGCGCGCATCACGTAAGTCGCCGCATAGCCGAGGTCGACCGGGTTCCACAGCACGACCGACTTGACGCAATCGGCGTTGACGTAGGGCTTCATCGCGTTGGGCGTCGCCAGACCGACCACCGCCACCTTGCCGCAGAGCTTGGCTTTGGTCACCGCCTCTGCCGAGGCCGGGGTGGCCACCGAGGTCATGCCAAAGAGGCCGGAAAGCCTGTCGCCATACTTGTTGATCAGCGTCGTCGCCTGATTGAAGGAGAGGACATTGTCCTCCTGCGCCTCGACCGTCTCGAGCCACTTCAGCTTGGGATGGCACTTCTGCGCATAGGCCCACATTTCGGCGATCCAGCGCGCCTGGTTCGGCGTTGTGAAGGTCGAGGTGACGATTGCGAAACCCTTGTCCTCGCCGACTTCCTTGGCGAGGGAATCGATCATCGCCTTGCCGATGCCGTTAAACTCGGCCTGATTGACGAACCATTCGCGGGCGTCCGGCGTCGAGTTCGCGTCATAGCCGATGACATGGATACCTTTCGACAGCGCCTTTCTCAGCACCGGCGCGATCGCCACCGGATCATTGGCGGCGAAAAGCACGCCGTCGACGCCGCTGGTGATGTAATTGTCGATGAACTTGATCTGTTCATCGATCTTGGCTTCGGTCGGCCCGTCGGTCTTCACCGTGACATTGCCAAGCTCCTTGGCGGTGTCCTGCATGCCTTTGGACGTCGCGTTGAAATAGCCGATGCCGATCAATTTGGGCACGTCGACCAAGGAAATGGGCTTGCCAGCCTTGTCGGGGGCATTGGTCGGCTGGCCGCCGTCATAGGGCTTGGCGGCGGGCGCGGCCGCCGCTTCGCCGGCCGCGCAGGCGAGCGGGTTGACGGGAAGATCGTCCGCTCCGTCCCAGCGCTTCTCCGCCGCATAGGCCGTACCGGCCAGCAACGTTGCGCTGAGAAGCGCCGTGGCTAATCCGAGTTTCATGCTACTTCCTCCCTGTTGAAGCCGCTGTTGCGGCCGGAAACCTCCGTCAACCGCCGCTGTCGCGACGTTTCTGAAGCGAGCTCGCGACGAGCGTCGAGAGTATGAGCACCGCGCCGATGACGATGATCGTCGCATCGCCCTTGACGCCGGTGAGCGCCAAGCCGTCTTTTAGGAGTTGGATCATCACCAAGCCGACGACGGCGCCCCATATCGTCCCGACGCCGCCGAAAATGCTGGTTCCGCCGAGCACCACGGCGGCGATCACGTCGAGTTCGTAGCCGATTCCCATGTCGGAACGGGTCGTCGTCACCCTCGAGACGAGGACATAGCCGGAGAGACCGGCCATGAAGCCCGACAAAGTGTAGATGATCAGCTTGACGCGATCGACGGCCAGCCCCGAGAAACGCGCCGCCGTTTCATTATTGCCGATCGCATAGAGCGTGCGACCGAAAGTCGTGCGGTCAAGGGCGACGCCGGCAATGACGATCGCGATCACCAGAAGCCAAAGCTGCGCCGGCACGCCGAAAAGGTTCGATTGACCGGTGAAATAGAACCAGTCGGGATAGCCGCGCACCGAATGCGCCTGACTGATTCCCTCCGCGAGGCCGCGATAGAGCGCGAGCGTCGCGATCGTCATGATAAGGGGCGGCACTTTGAGACGCGTGATGACGAGACCGTTGAAGAAGCCGGCAAACGCGCCGACGAGAAGCGAAAAGACGATCGCCAGCGGCAACGGAAAGTCGAAAGTCTTCCACGAATAGCCGAGCAGGATCGCGCAGAGTCCGACGGTCGAGCCGACCGAAAGGTCGATGCCGCCAGTGATGATGATGAAGGTCATCGGCAAGGCGATGAGCCCGACCTCCGTCATCAGCCGGCCCTGGTTCAAAAGATTGTCGACGGTGAGGAAGCGGTTGTTGAGCGCGCCGAGAACGACAAGCGCGACGAGGAGGATCGCCGCGAGCATCGTCTCGTGGCGCACGAGCCACCATGGCGCGACGCGCTTGGCGGCGCGGGGGAGGGGGATTTCGCTCATCGCCGTCATACCCCGGCCATTCGCCGGCGCCGCAAAATGTCGGCGATGACAGTGGCGAGAATCAGCACGCCCTGCACGGCGCGGATCCAGTAAGGCGAAACGTCGATGAAGACGAGTGCGCTGGCGATCTCTGCGATCAGCACCGCCGCGAGCGTCGAGCCGACGACGGTGCCGACGCCGCCCAGGATGCTGACGCCGCCGACGACGGAAGCGGTGATGATGGTAAGTTCGAGGTTCGGCGGCACCGTCGATTGGATCACGCGAAGCTCGGTGGCGAAGAGCAGGGCGGCGATCCCGGCGAAGAAGCCATGCAGGGCGAAGACCATCACGATGGTTCGTCGCTGCGAAATGCCGCAAAGCCGCGCCGCTTCCGCGTTGCCGCCAACAGCGTAGATCGCCCGGCCGGCGGCCGAATAGCGCATCCAGAAAGCAGCGAGGATCGTCGCGACGATCATCAGGAAGACCGGCATCGGCACAATGCCGAAAAGCTCGATGTCGGCGAGGTGGAAATTCTCCGGGAGATCGGTGATCCATTTGCCCCCAGTGACGCTGATGAGGCCGCCCTTGAGGATCGACAACATGCCGAGCGTCACCACGATCGCCGGGATGCGCAAATAAGCGACGACCGCGCCCTGAAGAGCCATGATGATGACGCCAACCACGAGAGGCGCCATCCAGGTTATGAAGATAGGCGCGCCGTCGACCGCCAGCGTGCCGCTGATCGTCGCCAACACGCCGATCAGGGCGCCGACCGATATGTCGATGTTGCCCGAGACTATGACCATCGACATGCCGACCGCCGCGACGGCGACATAGGCGTTGCCGAGGAGCACGTCGGAAATATTGCGGGTCGCGAGGAAACGCGGATTGTCAAGACCGACGACAATGGCGAGACCGACGACAGCGATGGCCAGCAACGCCTCTTGCGAGGCGAAGGCGCGGAGCAACCGGCGTGGATCGGCTTCCGCGCGGGGGAAGGTCGTCGCGGTCATGCCGCTTCCCCTGCCGTTTCTAGGGCGCTTCCCATCATCGCCGCGCCGGCGGCTTCCTGCGTCGCCTCGGCGCGGGAGAATTCGGCAACGATCCGCCCCTCGCGCATGACGAGCACACGGTCGCTCATCCCAAGCACCTCGGGAAGCTCGCTCGAAATCATCAAGATTGCGAGACCCTGGGCGGCTAGCTCGCCCATCAGGCGATGAATTTCGGCCTTGGCGCCGACGTCGATGCCGCGCGTCGGCTCATCGAGGATCAAGAGCTTCGGCTGGTTGGCAAGCCATTTGCCAAGGACGATCTTCTGTTGGTTGCCGCCGGAGAGCTTGCCGGCGATTTGCTCGAGCGAACTCGTCTTGACGGAAAAGCGGGCAACCCCCTCCGCCGCGAGCTTTCGTTCGCTCGGGCGATCGATGAAACCGCCGAACGCGACTTTGGCGAGAGCGGCGAGGGTGAAATTCTCGCGCACCGTCATCGGCCGCACCAGGCCTTGCGTGCCGCGATCTTCCGGGACGTAGGCGACGCCGAGCGCGCGCGCCTGGGCGGGCGAGCGAACCTCGACGCGTTTGCCGGCGAGCCGGATTTCTCCGCCTTCCGCCGGCGTCACGCCGAAGATCGTTTGCGCCAGCTCGCTACGACCCGAGCCGACGAGGCCGGCGAGGCCGACGATTTCACCGGCGCGCACGCTGAGGCTGATCTTTTTGGTGAGCGGGCGGCGTTCGAGATCCTTGACCTCCAGCACCGGTTCGCCGATCGGGACCGTGATCTTGGGAAACAGGCTTTCGATCTTTCGCCCGACCATGAGCTGCACAAGTTGAGCTGAATCGGTGTCGGCGACGCGCTTGGTCGCCACATGGGCGCCGTCGCGCAGCACCGTTACGCGATCGGCGATGGCGAAAATCTCATCGAGGCGATGGCTGATATAGATGACCGCGACGCCGCGCGATTTAAGCCGGCGAACGATATCGAAGAGCCGCGTCACGTCATATTCGGTCAAAGCCGCGGTCGGCTCGTCCATGATGAGAATGCGGGCGTCTTGCGACAGAGCGCGAAGGATTTCGACGCGTTGACGATTGCCGACGCTGAGCGCGCCGACGATGCGTTCGGCCGATAGATCGTGAATATCCAGCGAGGCGAGGAGGCTTTTCGTCTTCTCGCGCATCGCCCGCCAGTCGAGACGGCCGAAGCCGGCTCGCGGCGCATGGCCCATGAAGATATTTTCGGCGACGGTCAGTTCGGGAAAAAGCAACAGCTCCTGATAGATCGTGGCGACGCCGGCGCGCCTGGCGTCGTCCGGCCGGTTAAGATTGACCGGCTTGCCGTCGACGATCACTTCGCCGCGGTCGGGCGGAAAGACGCCGGAAACGATCTTGATCAAAGTCGACTTGCCGGCGCCATTCTCGCCGAGCAGCGCGTGCACTTCGCCGGCGGCGACGTCGAATGAAACGCCGGAAAGGGCCCTGACGCCGGGAAAGGATTTTTCGATATCGCGCACCGAAAGCAGCGACGCTACGACCGCCCCGGCGGGACTTTCGGATAGACGAGGGCCCGCGGCGGTCATTGCTTCATGCCGCCGCGATCGCGTCGGCGCCCGAGGCGACGACGATGATATGGACGCCGGACTCGCGCAGCATGTCGAGCGCGGCGGCCGGGGCGGCGACGTCGGTGATCAACGTATGTATGCGCGACAAAGGGCAGACGACAAGGCTGCCGCGCGAGATGAATTTCGATGAATCGGCGAGAACGACGAGCTTGTCGGCGCGTTTGAGCAGCTTGGATTCGGCGCGGGCAAGAAGGGGATCGCCCTCGATCACGCCGAGCGGACCGATCGAAATCGCGCTCATGAACATCCGCGTCGCCGAATAATGCTGGATCGCGTCCTCGTCGAATGGCGAGACGATCATGCCCTGTTCGCGATAGACCTCGCCGCCTGGCAAAGCGACGCGGCACTTGCTGTTGTGGATCAGCACTTCGGCGAGCGGGTAGGAATTGGTGAGCACCTTCAAGCGCCGCTCGCGCAGGAATTCGCCCATCTGATAGGTAGTGGTGCCGCCATTGACGATGATCGTGTCGCCGTCGGCGCAGAGCGCCACGGCCGCCTTGGCGATGGCGCGCTTGGCGGCGACATTCAGCGTCTGACTAACGTCGAAGGCGCGGGTCGCGAGCGAGAGGACGTCGCCGGCGGCGGTTGCCGCGCCCGGGATCG
>DASZFX010000252.1:0-2517 GCA_035939375.1 Roseiarcus sp. | reverse complement strand
TAGGAATCGCAGGCGACCGCCCAATCGACCGAGGTCGATTCCGCATAGCCGTTGTTCTCGACGACGAAGACCACAGGCAGGTTCCACACCGCTGCGAGATTGAGGCTTTCGAGGAACATGCCCTGGTTGGAGGCGCCGTCGCCGACGAAACCGATGCCGACGCCGCTGTGGCCGAGCTTTTGCGCGGCGAGCGCGGCCCCGCAGGCGAGCGGCGCGCCGGCGCCGAGAATGCCGTTCGCGCCCATCATGCCCTTGGAGAGATCGGCGATATGCATCGAACCGCCTTTGCCACGACAGGCGCCGGTGGACTTGCCGTAGATTTCGGCCATCATTTCTTTCACATCGACGCCTTTGGCGATGCAATGGCCGTGGCCGCGATGGGTCGAGGCGATCCGGTCATTGTCGTTGAGATGCATCATGATTCCGGCGGCCGAGGCTTCTTCGCCGGCATAGAGATGAACGAAGCCGGCAATGTCGCCGCGGGCGAAATCGATGTGCAGCCGCTCCTCGAATTCGCGGATCGTACGCATGATGCGATACGCTTCGAGCAGTTTTTCCTTGGTCAGCGGAAACGGATTCTCGGCCATCCCTCATCCTCCCTGTGTATTCCTCATATATTCTGAGAAAGTCACCGGCTCGGTCGGCGCGACGAAACGTCCTTTCGCGGCGGCATGCGCCATGCAAGCGGCGACGTTGATCGTGCGGAAAGCGCAACCGCGCAGCGTGACGACGACATCGTCCTTCTCGGAGAAGACGACCTCGCGTTCGCCATCCAAGGCGATTGACCCGGCCTCGAGGGAAAGCCGCATCGGTTGATCGAAGGCGATCCTGCTGACCTCGACGATCCCGACAGCCTCGATGAGACCCGGCGCGATCGGGGCCTGCAAGGTGAAAGGCGCATCGCCTGGCGGAGCGAGCAAGACGCGCCGGCCGAAAGGTTCGTCGCGCCTGACCGGCGCGACGAGGCCGACGATCGAGGACATGCCGATGCCGCTCGGTTCGCCGAATGTCACGAAGAGTTCGCGAAAGCCGTCGGCCTTCCATATCGCGCGCGTGCCGACAAAACGCTCCTTGACGATCGCGACATCGACCAGCGCGATCTCGCGCCGGCCGTTGATCGCAACGTCCAGCCTCTTGTTGTCGATGAAGGCGATGGCGGCGGGCGCGGCGCCGGTGACGGCGAGCCCTACCGCGAGGCCCGTCACCGTCGGCTCGCGGGTCTCGGGAAATGCATTGTTGGTGCCGCTGGAGACCCCGGCGATCGGCACGTCGCCGCATTCCGAGACGACGATGCGATGCGTGCCGTCGCCGCCGAGCACGACGATGGCGGCCGCCCCCACTTGCCGCATCAGCCGCGCCGCCCGCGCACTGTCGCCGGCATCGCCCGCGATCGGCATGTCGAGGAAGCGGAGGGCGGGAAAGCGCGCTTCGCCGGCATTGGCGGCGCGCGTCATGGCGCGGGTGAGATGGCCGCGAATGCCGGCGTTCTCGGGCATCATGACGACGTCGGTCACGCCCGCTGCGGCAAGGCCGGTCAGAATCCGCAATGCGATATTGGCGCGATCGGTGATTTGCAGGCTGCCGGCGTGCGAAATGACACGGCGGATGTCTCGCGCCGAGACCGGGTTAGCGATAATGCCGACAACCGGACCGCCCAAGCGTCTCTCCCAATTCGGCCTCGGCTTCAGGCCTGGCGCGCGAAGCGCGCCTTTAAACGGACGATAGCGGTTTTTTTACCGACGTTCAGCCCTCGTGGCCAAAGGCGCTCGCGACCCGTCGGGCGAGATCCCGTCCGCGGGGCGCCGCCATTCGATCATCGCGCCGCGTCGCCGCGGCGGTACTCCGCCGTCAGCTCGTCGAGCTTATCTTTGAGCGCAGCATCGAGTCGATAGCTCGCCGCCGCCAGCGTATCGTCCAATTGCTCGGGCCGGCTGGCCCCGAGCAGCGGCGCGGTAATGGCGGGATTGGCGAGCGTCCAGGCAACGGCGAGCGTCGTCAGCGGCGTCCCGGCCTCGGCGGCGAGCTTTTGCAACGCCGCGACGGTTGAAAAGTCGCGATCGTTCCAATAGCGCTTTTGGTACAGCTCGGCGGATTTGCCGACGGTGAAACGCGTGCCGGGCGTCGGCGCGGCGCCGCCTTTGTGCTTGCCGGTGAGCAGACCGCCGGCCAGCGGATTATAGGGGATGACGCCGAGCCCCTCCTCCAGCGCCAGCGGCAGCAACTCGCGCTCGATCTGGCGGAACAACAGACTATAGCGCGGCTGCAACGAGACGATCCGCGCCCAGCCTTTGAGCTCGGAGCGACCCAGGGCCCGGGCCTCGCGGTAGGCGAGAAAGTTGGAGACGCCGATATAGCGCGCGCGGCCGGACCTGACGATCGCGTCCAAGGCCTCGAGCGCCTCGTCGAGCGGCGTCGTCATGTCGTCGGAATGGAGCTGGTACAGGTCGACATAATCGGTTTGCAGCCGGCGGAGCGAAGCGTCGATAGCATCCATGAGGTGTTTGCGCGACGCGCCCT
>DASZFX010000251.1:0-1651 GCA_035939375.1 Roseiarcus sp. | reverse complement strand
GGATCGGGCGGGCGCTGGTCGCCATTCGCGATCAGCCGATCGCCGCCGAGACGATGGGAATCAACGCCGCGCTCTACAAGACTACGTGCTTCGGCGTCAGCGCGCTCTATGCCGGCGTGGCTGGAGGCTTGAGCACGCTCGCGGTCGGTTTCGTCTCGCCGGAGAGCTTCGGGCTTGCCCTTTCGCTGGCCTTTCTCGTCGGCATCGTCGTGGGCGGGCTCGCTTCGCTTGGCGGCGCGCTGTTCGGCGCCTTGTTCATCGAGTTCGTGCCTAATCTCGCCGACCAGCTCACCGTGAGTTTCGGCGAAGGCGCCAAGGCGCTGCCGGGCGCGATTTACGGAGCCCTGCTCATTCTGGTAATGGCCGCGATGCCGACAGGCGTAGCGGGCGCGGCGCGGGCGGCGGCGCGAGCGCTTACATCGTCTCGGCAGCCGAAAGTTGAAAAAGGCGGCGTCAACGTCGCCGCAAAATACGAAAGGAAGGGAGAAGCGCCATGATCACTCGACGGACATTTCTACAATCGAGCGCCGCCGCCGCGGCCTTCGCCGCCAGCGCCAGTTCCGCCCGGGCGGATAATGCGCCCGGCGTCACTGACACCGAGATCAAGATCGGGCAAACGATGCCCTATAGCGGTCCGGCGTCGGCTTACGGCGTGATCGGCCGCACCGAGGCCGCCTATTTCAAGATGATCAACGAGAAGGGCGGCGTGAACGGCCGCAAGATCAATTTTATCAGCCTCGACGACGCCTACAGCCCTCCCAAGACGGTTGAGCAAATCCGCCGCCTCGTCGAGCAGGAGCAGGTCGCTTTCATCTTCAACAGCCTCGGCACTCCGCCCAACGCCGCGATCCGGCAGTATCTCAACGACAACAAGGTGCCGCAATTGTTCGTCGCCACCGGCGCGGCGATGTTCAGCGACCCAGCGCATTTCCCTTGGACCATGGGCTGGCAGCCCAACTATCAGACCGAGGCGAAGATATTCGGCAAGCACATCCTCAAGACCAAGCCGGACGCGAAGATCGCGGTGCTCTACCAGAACGATGGGTTCGGCAAGGACTATCTGCTTGGGCTCAAGGACGGCCTCGGCGCCGATCACGCGGGCATGGTGATCAAGGAAGCGTCCTACGAGACGTCCGAGCCGACGGTGGACTCGCAAATCGTTACGCTTCAAGGGTCAGGCGCCGATGTGCTGCTGATCGCCGCTACGCCCAAATTCGCCGCCCAGGCGATCCGTAAAACGTTCGACGTCGGCTGGACGCCTGTCCGCTACATGACCGACGTGTCGCAATCGATCGCGAGCGTCATGAAGCCGGCCGGCCTCGACAAGTCGAAGGGCGTGATCACCGGTGTCTACGGCAAGGATCCGACGGATGCGCGCTGGAAGGACGATCCCGGCTTCAAGGAATACGCGGCGTTCATCGACAAATACATGACGCCGAAGGACCTGATCGACGCTAACGCCGTTTATGGCTTTGGGCTTGGCGCGACGATGATCCAGGTGCTCAAGCAATGCGGCAGTGACCTTTCGCGCGCCAACATCATGAAGCAGGCGGCGAGCCTGAAGGATCTGGAACTGCCGATGCTGCTGCCGGGCATCAAGATCAACACTTCGTCCGACAATTTCAGTCCGATCCGCCAGGAGGCTCTCGCC
>DASZFX010000250.1:0-4661 GCA_035939375.1 Roseiarcus sp. | reverse complement strand
AGGCTCGCCTTGATCGCCGGCGCGCTATCGGTCGGCATCGGCTTCGGCCTGCAATCGGTGGTCAATAATTTCGTCTCGGGCTTGATCATCCTTTGGGAGCGCGCGGTAAGGGTGGGCGATATGGTGGTCGTCGGCCCCGATTCCGGCTTTGTCAGACGCATCAATGTCCGCTCCACCGAGATCGAGACCTTCGATCGGGCGATGCTGATCGTACCCAATTCGAATCTCATCTCGGGCGTCGTCAAGAATTGGGTGCGCGCCGACCGGGTCGGCCGCATCATCATCGCGCTTAACGTTGCTTTCGACTCCGACCCCGAGGCTGTGCGCGAAATCCTGATCGCCGCCGCCAAGGCGCAGGACCTTGTCTTGTCGATCCCCGCTCCGCTGGTTCTCTTCAGCGAATTCGGCGAATGGGCGCTCAAGTTCCAATTGATCTGCTTCGTCGACGAAATCGAAATGGCCGACCGCGTGAAGAGCGAAATCCTCTTCGACCTGCACCGCCGTCTGAAGGAGGCCGGCTTGCGCGTTCCATATCCGCGCCAGGACGTCGATTGGATCGGCCCGGCGCCCGGCGAGCCGCGTCCGGCGTAACCGTCGGGCGACGTACCTAAGCCTCCGCGCGAAAGCCGCGCGGCAAGGCGCCGTCTTCGACCTCGAATGTCAGCCGAGCGCCTTTTCCAAGACGCGTCGCAGCCGCCCGGCGAAGGCCTGCGGATCGGCGGGCGCCTCGCCCTCCATCAGCCGCGCCTCGTCGAAGACGATCCAGGCGGCGTCCTCGATCAACGATCTGTCCGACGTCTCGCGAAAGCGTTTGGCGAGTGAAGCGACGAGCGGATGGCCGGCGTTCACTTCGAGGATGGGCTTGGCGCGATCGCTGAGTCGGCCGTGGGCGGCGAGCATTTTTTCGAGCTGCCGATCGGGGCCGAATTCCGGCGCAACGAGACAGGCGAGACTGTCGGTCAAACGCTCGGAAGGCCGCACTTCGTTGATCGCCTCGCCGAGCGTCTGCTTGAAGAAAGCTAGGAGCGTCGCGACCTCGGCGGAAGGCGCTTCGCCCGCCGATTTGCCGCCCTCGGCGAGCGGGATCGTCTTGATGTCGGCCGCCCCTTGCGTCACGGATTTGAACGGCTTGCCGTCGTAGCCGGCGGCGGTCGAGACCCAGAAAGCATCGACTGGGTCGGCGAGAAGCAGAACCTCAACTCCGCGCGCACGAAATCCTTCGAGCTGCGGGCTTGTCGCGAGGCGCTTTGGATCTTCGCCGGTCAGGTAGAAAATCGCGGTCTGGTTCTCTTTCAGCGTCTTGACATAGTCGGCGAGGCTTCGCTCGACCTTGGCGTGGGTCGATGTCGCAAAACGGGCGATCTTGAACAAGGCGTCGCGCCGCTCGGGGTCCTCGTAAAGACCCTCTTTGATCACCGCTCCGAAATTCTCCCAGAGTTTGGCGGATTTCTCCTTGTCGCCGTCCTCTTGGCTCTCCGCGAGCTTGACCAACTCCTGAACGATGCGATTGGCGACGCCTTTGCGGATCGCGGCGAAGACCGCGCTCTCCTGGATCATCTCGCGCGAGACATTGAGCGGCAGATCGGCGCTATCGACGACAAGCCGGACGAAGCGCAGCCAGCCGGGCAGGAGATCAGTGTCCTGGCTGATCAGCACGCGCCGCACATAGAGTTTGTTGCGGCCTTTGCGTGCCGGGTCGAAGAGATCGAGGGGACGCGAATTCGGAACGAAGGCGAGAACCGTATACTCGTGCCTGCCTTCGGCGCGCCAGTGAACGGTCAGCGCCGGCTCGTCGAATTGCCCGGCGAGGCCGCGGTAAAATTCCGCATATTCCTCCGGCTTGATCTCCGATTTGGGCTTGGCCCAAAGCGCGGCGCCGTCAGCGATGCGGCGCGGTTCGGCGCCCGGTTTTTCGACGAGATCAATCGGCACGGCGACGGCGCCGGAGTGCTCGCGGACGATCCGCTCGATGCGATGGGGATCGGCGTAGTCGTTCGAAGAATCGTTGAGATGCAGGACGACGCGTGCGCCGCGCGCCGGCGCGGCTTCGAGCGGCAGCGGCGCGACCGTGTAGGAGCCCTGGCCATCCGACGACCAGCGCCAGGCTTCGTTCGCGCCGGCGCGCCGCGTCTCGACCACGACTTCCCTTGCGACCATGAAGGAGGAATAGAAGCCAATGCCGAATTGGCCGATCAGGTTGGCGCCTTCCTTCTCCGATTCGGCGGCGCCCAGCCTGTCGAGAAAGGCGCGCGTGCCCGACCGCGCGATCGTGCCGAGGCCTTCCGCGAGGTCCTCGCGACTCATGCCGACGCCGTTGTCGGAAATGGTCACGGTCTTGGCCTCGGGATCGACGGCGATCGTGATCGCGAAAGGGGCGCCTTCCGCCAGTTCTGGCCGCGCCAACGCCTCGTAGCGCAGCTTTTCACAAGCGTCCGCCGAGTTCGAGACCAGTTCGCGCACGAAAATGTCGCGGTCGGAATAGACCGAATGGACCATCAAGTGGAGCAGACGCGAAACATCGGCCTCGAAGCTTTGCGTCTTGGCGCCGCCTTTTTCCCCCGCCCCGGCCGCCGTCGCCCCGGCGGCATTCGAATCAATCTCGCTCGTCACAACGGCCTCGCCCTTGATGATGGATTGCGCTCGCCCCGCTCAACGCCTGAGGCGACGCCGGCGGTTCATATCGCGGCGAAGGCGTCCCGATGCAAGCGGCGCGGCGCTGGCGGTGAAAAATTTCGAGGGCCAAAAAAAAGCGGACCGGCTGGAGGGGTTCCGCCGGTCCGCTGGCCTGCGAGGCAAATCTTCGATCTGGCTGATTGCTCGGGGGCTGGGGGGCTGAAAAACCGAGCAGCTGCCAAATCGTTCCTTCGCGGCTAGATGGTCAGGATGCCGGGCCGTTGCGGCACGCGATTGACCGCATCCGGGCGAAAGTATGACTTCGATCACGCCTCGGTGATGTGAAGCCCCCGGCGCTTTAAGGCGAGGCCGGCTGCTTGCCGGACTTTGCCGTCGCGACCGGGCGGGGCGCCGGCTTCTTCGGCGGCGCGACGACCGCGACCTTCTTTATCGTTTTGGCTTCACTGTGTTTTTTGGCGAAAACCTTGTGTCGCTGGAGAGGCGGAGCGAGCTTCGTCGGCACGTGGACGGCGCCTTGCAACGCGACGGGAGCGGTGGTCGGCGCGGCCGAATCCTCCGACCCTTGGGCCGGCGCCTTGTCGGCGGAAGCGGCGTAAGCGCTCGCGCTCTCGGGAGCGGCGAAGGGAGTGGGCCTGGCCGCTGCGACGGCGCCGGTCCAGCCTGGTTTCGGGCCGACGAATACCGGCACCGGGTTGAAATGAGCGGCCGGCATGGCGGCCATTGCCACGGGATCGGCTGCGACCGGCCCCAGGGCCGCAAGGGTCAGGCCGCGCGAGGCGCCGTTTCGTCCGCCGGCGACGGCTGCGGGCGCGGCGGCGCGCATATCTTCTTCCTCCGCCGCCAAAGCCGCAGCGCGGCCGCGCGCCGAGCAGATTTCGCCATGCATATCGGGCGCGGCGCCGACGCCCGGCGAGGGAAGAGCGTCGACCGGACCTTGGCCTCCGCCGCCGCCCCCGAAGAGAGCGGCCAAGCCGCCGCCCGCCTGGGCGAAGCCGCGCTCGAACAGCGCGATTGCCTTGGCGGTGCGCTCGCGCGGCGTCGGCGAGCCGAGCACCACTACGATCAGACGCCTGCCGCCATGGGTCGCGCTCGCGACGACGTTGAAACCGGCGGCGCAGGTGAAGCCCGTCTTCATCCCGTCTGCGCCCGGATAGCGGCCGATCAAGCCGTTGTGGGTCGGGATGATCTGACCGCCAAGTTGGAGAGCGCCAATGCCGAAAATCCCCGCCTCCTCGGGAAAATCCCTCAACAAAGCGCGACCGATCATCGCCATGTCGCGCGCTGAGGTGACTTGGCGCGTATCGGGCAGTCCGTTCGGATTGACGAAATGCGATTCCTTCAACCCGATCTTGGCGGCGGCGGCGTTCATCTCGTCGGCGAAGCCCTCGACCGAGCCGGAGACGCCCTCGGCGACCATCACCGCAACATCATTCGGCGACTTGACCATCAGCATCTTAAGGGCGTTGTCGAGCGTCACCTGAGTGCCGGGCCGAAAGCCCATTTTCGAAGGCGCCATGCTGGCCGCGCGTTGGGACATTACGAAGGGCGTGTCCATCGTGACGCGTCCATCGCGCACGGCGCTCAACGCGACATAGACCGTCATCAACTTGGTGAGCGACGCCGGGTACCAATTGATGGTCGCGTCACGCTGATAAAGGGTCTGGCCGCTGTCGACGTCTATAACCACGGAGGGGGCCGCGAGGGCCGGGCTGGCGAGGAGCGCGAGAAGCGCTCCAAAAATCCCGTCGCGGCGCAGGCGGCCAAACTGCATCGTTGCGTCTCGCTCCTTCAGGCGCTTTCCCTCAGGAGCGCGACCCCTTGGGGCCGGCCCATCCGGGACAAAGCAGTTCGCCCCCTAGTTAAGCCAAAGCGGCGCAGCCGTCCATGGCCATTCGAAAACGCCCCTGTCTTCACAAGGTGTCACCCAGAATTGATTGGCGCGCCAAAGGGATCGGCGAGTATCAACGTTTCCGCCAGTAGTCCTAAAGAGGTGAGGATATGACTGCCCGAGGCGTGACGGCGACAAC
>DASZFX010000249.1:0-15672 GCA_035939375.1 Roseiarcus sp. | reverse complement strand
TTTTCGGCGGCGGCGTTTCAAACAAGGGCAAATGCGCAGTTATTTGAGCTTTGAACAGCCGGTCGCAGACATCGATGCACGAATCGACGAGTTGCGCGCGCTGGCGGCCAAAGGAGATTCGCCCGCCCTCAACGAGGAGATCCTCTGGCTCGAGGCGCGCTCCGCCAAAGCCCTCGCCGATCTCTACGCCGCGCTGACCCCTTGGCAAAAGACTCAGGTCGCCCGGATGCAAGGGCGTCCGCATTTCTCCGAGTATGTGAAGGGCCTGATCGAGGATTTCACGCCGCTGGCGGGCGACAGGAAATTCGCCGACGACGAGGCGATCGTCGGCGGCCTCGGCCGGTTTCGCGGCAGACCTATATGCCTGATCGGACACGAGAAAGGCGAAGACACCGAGAGCCGGCTGCGTCACAATTTCGGCATGGCGCGCCCAGAGGGCTATCGCAAGGCGGTTCGCCTGATGGAGCTCGCCGACCGGTTCGGCCTGCCGGTCCTGGCGCTGGTCGACACCGCCGGCGCCTTTCCCGGCATCGACGCCGAGGAGCGCGGCCAGGCCGAGGCGATCGCCCGCTCGACCGACATGTGCCTGCAACTCGGCGTGCCCAATGTCGCGGTGATCGTCGGCGAGGGCGGCTCAGGCGGCGCGGTCGCCATCGCCACCGCCAACAAGGTGCTGATGCTGGAGCACGCCGTCTATACGGTCGCCTCGCCGGAGGCCTCCGCCTCGATCCTTTGGCGCGACAGCGCCCGGGCGCAGGACGCCGCCACGAGCATGAAAATCACCGCACAGGACCTTCTAAAGTTCGGAATCATCGATGGAATCATCGCCGAGCCGGTCGGCGGCGCCCATCGCGATCCGTCCGCTGCGATCGCCGCGACCGGCGAAGCCATCGCCGGCGCGCTCGGCCAGATGGGCAATCTCTCGCCGGACCAGTTGCGCGAAGCGCGCGCTGCAAAATTCCTGAGCATCGGCCGCAAGGGCTGAAGACGTCTCGCGCGCCGTTCACGATTTGCTAACCACGCTTCAAAGATCGGGTGGTTTGCGGTAAGCTCCCAGAAAGGATAAACCTCTTAATAAATCAGTTACGCCGCCGACCGCTGCAAAGCGGCCAAAGGACGACGGGGCATCGAGAGCAAGTTTGATGAAGAAAAGCGCTTTGGGCTCAAGGCTGTTTGCCGTCGCCTTGGCGGTGTCGTTTGCGGCGATGTTGGCGGCCTGCGACGATTATCAGGTTGCGGGCGGCTCGGGCCGCTCGCTGCGGCCGATCCCGGCCGATACGATCGCGCTGATGCAGCAGAAGGACACGACCCCGTCGTCTCCGGTGCTCATTCGCACCTACAAGAAAGAGGCCGAGTTCGAAATCTGGAAGATGAAGTCGGATGGGCGCTACGAACTCCTGAAGACCTATCCGATGTGCCGTTGGTCGGGCCAGCTCGGCCCCAAGACCCGCGAGGGCGATCGCCAGGTGCCGGAAGGCTTCTACACGATCGCTCCTGGCCAGATGAATCCGAATTCGAACTATTATCTCTCCTTCAACGTCGGCTATCCCAACGCCTACGACCGCGCCTTCGGCCGCAGCGGCGGAAATATCATGGTGCACGGCGTCTGCTCGTCGGCGGGCTGCTTCTCGATGACCGACAATCAGATCGCTGAAATCTACGCGATCGCGCGCGAGGCCTTCAACGGCGGTCAGCGCGAGATCCAGATGCAGTCGTACCCCTTCCATATGACGGCGGAGAATCTCGCCAAGCACAGGCTCGATCCCAACATCGATTTCTGGAAGCAGCTCAAGAACGGCGCGGATCATTTCGAAGTGACCAAGCTCGAGCCGACGGTCGGGGTCTGCGGCAAGCGCTATGTGTTCGACGCCAAGCCCGACAAGGGCGGCGCCTTGGAAGCTTCCGCGGCATGTCCAACGCTGCAACGCGACGACGTCGTCGAGGCGGCGGTCAGCGAAAAGCAGGCTCGCGACGACGCGCAGGTTGCAGAACTCGTCAAGCAAGGCGTCAAGCCGATCGAACTCGTCTATGAGGACGGCGGCCAGAATGAGCATTTCCGTTACGCCGCCGCTGCCGTCCCCGACGTCAGTAATCCCGAGGCGATCGCCTCCGGGCCGACCGAAATTCCGCTCGACGAGCACGGCAAGCCGATCCCGGCCGTGGTCAAGGTCGCGGCGGCGGACGCCGCCCGCGCCGCGCCGGTCAAGCCCGTCGCAGGTGAGGCGAGCCAGACGGCCAAGGCGGCCCCGGCGCCCGCATCGGCGCCCGCGCCTCAGCCACAGGCTAAGACGACCGAAGCCGCCGCGACCGGATCGCCGTTCTCCGCGGTCATGGGCGTCGCCGATTCGAGCGGCTCGATGGTCAAGAAGTGGTTCAGCTTCGGTTCGAGCGAGCGCGCCTCCAACGACGTCAAAGTCTATGAGCCGACTCAGCCGGTGCCGGCCGACGTGCCGCTGCCGCCGAAGCGCAACGCCGCGGTCAACGCGGCGCCCAAGCCGCAGGCGTCGCTCCCCGTCCCGCATGTCGCCTCTGCTGCGACCTCGCCGTTGATCGCCGTGGCGGCCGCCATGCAGGCGTCAAGCGGCAAGGCTTCGCAATAGCGCTCGGGGCTGGCGTTCAGGGCTTGACGATCCTGGCCTGAACGAAGGCGAGGAATTGCTTGGCTTCCTCCGCCGCGATGAAAATCCTCATCGGGATGACGATCGGCGCGCCTTCCGCCGCCGGCGGCCAAAGGTAGATCATGCCGGCGGCCTCTTCCGCCTCCGCCATTCTTTGGAATGCGCGGTTCTCCCCCGTTGCGCCGACACCAGGATAAGAGAGCGCCAGCCCACCGTCGTCGACGCGGATGTGAACCTCGCCGTTGGCGACAACATCCGCGACCGCCTTCCGGCCGAGCCGTTCAGCGCGGCGCAGCCGACGATGCGCCAAAAAGCGCGTCGCCAGAAAAGCGATTGCGCCGAGGAGCAGCGCCGCTTCGGCCATTCTGCGGCCGACCAATCCGCTGAAGGCGAGGATTGCGACAAAGAGAACGAGCAGCACGAACAGGACGAGCGGCGCGACATAGTCGCGCTCGAAACGCTGTCTGAGGCCGAAACGAAGACCGATGCGCGAGGCGGCGACGCGCGCCTCCTGCTCGGTCAACGAAAATCTGTAGGGGCCTAAGGCCGCACGGACGCTCAACGTTCGCCCGGCGCTTCCGCCGCAATGACGAGCGCATGCACGCCGTCGGCGATCTCCTCGGCAAGCAGCGCATAGACCATGCGATGGCGTTCGAGGCGCCCCTTGCCGAGGAAGCGCGTCGACGCCACCTTGATCTTGAAATGAGTCTCGCCGCCAGGGCGCCAACCGGAATGGCCGGCGTGCAAATGAGACTGGTCCTCGATCTCCAGCCGCTCAGGGGCGAGGGCCGCTTCGAGTTTCGTTCTCATCCGCTCCGTCAACGTCGCCGGCGGGTTTGGTCGATCCGTATGAGGCTCTTCCTGTCGCATTGCTTTCACGCCAATTTTATCTCCTCGCGGTCAATATGCGCGAGGCTTGCCGGTGGGCGAGTCGAATCCTAAGGTTGTCGCGATGAATCTCAATTCGCGCCTCTTCGATCGAATCAGGGTGAGGCCTGCGCCCCAGGAGCCGGGTCCAGCGGTCGCGCGCTGCGACCATCCAGGTTGCACCGGCAGCGGCCTCTATCGGGCGCCGATGGGGCGCGAGCGGGAGGGACAGTATTTCGCCTTCTGCATCGATCATGTGCGCGAATATAACGCCTCCTACGATTATTTCCGCGGCATGGACGATGAGGCGCTGGTCAAATACCAGAAAGACGAAGTGGTTGGCCACCGCCCGACCTGGAGCATGGGCGCCAGGCGCGGGGCGCAGCCCGCGCGCGACCGGGTCGATGAGACGATGTTCGCCGAGGCCCGGGTCTATCGGCGGCGCGGGGCGCGGGGCGAGGGCTTCAAGAGCGAGCCGCGCTACAATTCTCTAGCCCTCAAGGCCTTGGCGACACTGCAATTAACCGCCAGCGCGAACGAGCAGACCATCAAGGCGCGCTACAAAGAGCTGGTCAAACGGCACCACCCCGACGCCAATGGCGGCGACCGTTCGTCGGAAGAAAAATTGCGCGAAATCATTCAAGCCTATAATTATCTGAGAACGAACAAGCTCGTCTGACGCCATTCGCCGCGGCCGGTTTTCGAACGGCCCGCCGTCCTTTTGCCTCGGCGGCAGGTTCTTTGTAATGCTGGCCCACGCCGCCCGCGCCTCGCCGCGCGGGGAAGAAGGATCGATGAAGCTCGCCATGTCGCAGATGGAAACAACCGCCGAAGCCGTTCCGGGCCTCCCCGACATCCGGGTGTCGGTGCGACAGCTCTTCGGCATTGAGTCGGACATGGAGGCGCCGGCTTATTCGACGCCGGACTCGCATGTGCCGGACTTCGATCCGGACTACCTTTTCGACCGCGAGACGACGCTCGCCATCCTCGCCGGCTTTGCCCGCAATCGCCGCGTCATGATCACCGGCTATCACGGCACCGGCAAATCGACCCATATCGAGCAAGTCGCGGCGCGGCTCAACTGGCCCTGCGTGCGCATCAATCTCGACAGCCACGTCTCGCGCATCGATCTCGTCGGCAAGGACGCGATCGTCCTGAAGGACGGCAAACAGGTCACCGAATTTCGCGACGGAATCCTGCCCTGGGCGGTGCAGAATAATATCGCTCTGTGCTTCGACGAATATGACGCGGGCCGGCCGGACGTGATGTTCGTCATCCAGCGCGTGCTCGAAGTGTCGGGCCGCCTCACCCTTCTCGACCAACGCAGGGTGATCCGGCCGCATCCGGCGTTCCGGCTCTTCGCCACCGCCAACACGGTCGGCCTCGGCGACACCTCCGGTCTCTATCACGGCACCCAGCAGATCAATCAGGGACAGATGGACCGTTGGTCGATCGTTTCGACGTTGAACTACCTGCCCCATGACAAGGAAGTCGATATCGTGTTGGCGAAGTCGCCGGCCCATCGCGCGCGCAAGGACGGACGCGACATCATCAACAAGATGGTGCGGGTCGCCGACCTCACGCGCAACGCTTTCATCAACGGCGACCTGTCGACCGTCATGTCGCCGCGCACCGTCATCACCTGGGCGGAGAACGCCGACATCTTCAAAGACATCGGTTTCGCCTTCCGCCTGACCTTCCTCAACAAATGCGACGAATTGGAGCGCACGCTGGTCGCCGAATTCTACCAGCGCTGCTTCGGCCAGGAATTGCCGGAAAGCGCGCTGAACGTCGCGCTGAGCTGAGGCGGGGCTGGAGGTCGCTTCCCGGCGATCGCAACCAAATGACCGACTTGAGACGAACGAGCGCCGCGCCGTCGAACCGCAAGCCAGGCGGCAAGGTCGAGATCGGCAACGAGCCGTTCAAGCGGGCGGTCGCTTCCTGTACCCGCGCCCTGGCGCGCCGCCCAGAACTCGAAGTGACCTTCGCCGCCGACAAGCCTTCGCTGCTGACCGGCGCAGAAGGCGCCAAGGCGCGCCTGCCGGATCCCTCGCGCAAGCCGAGCGCACGGGAAGCTGCGATCCTGCGCGGTCTCGCCGATTCGATGGCGCTGCGCCTGGCCTGTCACGACGAAGCGATTCACCGTCGGCTGGCCCCGCAGAACCAGGCGGCGCGCGCCTTGTTCGATGCGGTGGAGCAGGCGCGGGTCGAGGCGATCGGTTCGCGCCGCATGCAAGGGGTCGCCGCGAATCTCACCGCGATGCTCGACGACCGCTACCATCGCGGCCCCTATGCCGAGGCGACCGATCGCGCCGACGCGCCGCTCGAAGACGCCGTCGCGATGATGGTGCGCGAGCGGCTGACCGGGCTTCCCGCCCCCGCCGCCGCGCGCCGGCTCGTTGATCTCTGGCGCGGCTTTGTCGAGGAGAAGGCCGGCAGGGAGCTCGATCGGTTGGACGCTGCGATTCTGGATCAGCGCGGCTTCGCCAAGGCGATTCACAAATTGCTCGTCTCTCTCGATATGGCGAGTGATTCGCCCTCCGATTCCGAAGAGGAAGAGGGCGAAACCGGCGACGACGAGAGCCAGGACAACGCCGAGGAGGCGGAGGGCGAAAACGAAGACGGCGAAGCGCAGGATTCCATGGAGATGGAGCGCTCGGACGATGCGTCCGACGACGCCCAGGAAGGCGCCATGGAAGCCGCCGACGCGCCGAGCGCCGAGTTTCCCGACGAGACCGAAGCAGGCGAAGCCGACGAAGCGGCCGAGAACCAGCCGGCGCAGCCAAATCCCAACGACCGGCGCGGGCCGGACTATAAAGCCTTCACGACGAAATTCGATGAAGTGGTCAATGCGGAGGACCTCTGCGAACCGGAAGAATTGCAGCGCTTGCGCGACTATCTCGACAAGCAATTGCAGAACCTGTCCAGCGTCGTCGCCCGGCTCGCTAATCGCCTGCAGCGCCGCCTGATGGCGCAGCAAAACCGCTCCTGGGAATTCGATCTCGAGGAGGGCGTGCTCGACACGGCGCGGCTGCCGCGCGTCATCATCGATTCGCAACAGCCGCTGTCCTTCAAGCGCGAGAAGGATATGCAGTTCCGCGATACGGTGGTGACTCTGCTCATCGACAATTCTGGCTCGATGCGCGGACGCCCGATCACGGTTGCGGCGACCTGCGCCGATATTCTCGCGCGGACCCTGGAGCGCTGCGGCGTCAAGGTCGAGATTCTCGGCTTCACCACCAGAGCTTGGAAGGGCGGTCAATCGCGCGAAGCCTGGCTCCAGGCCGGCAAACCCGCCGCGCCCGGCCGGCTCAACGATTTGCGCCATCTCATCTACAAGAGCGCCGACGCGCCCTGGCGCCGCGCCCGCAAGAACCTCGGCCTGATGATGCGCGAGGGCCTGCTCAAGGAGAATATCGACGGCGAGGCTTTGGACTGGGCCCATCAGCGCCTGCTCGGCCGTCAGGAGCAGCGCCGGATTCTCATGATGATTTCGGATGGCGCGCCGGTCGACGATTCGACGCTTTCGGTCAATTCCGGCAATTATCTCGAACGCCACCTGCGCTACATCATCGACGAGATCGAAAACCGCTCGCCGATCGAACTCATCGCAATCGGCATCGGCCACGATGTGACGCGCTACTATCGCCGCGCAGTGACGATTGTCGATGCGGAAGAACTTGGCGGCGCCATGACCGAGAAGCTCGCCGAATTGTTCGACGAAAGCGCCGCCCGAACCGCGCCCGCGCCAACGCGACGAAGCATCACGCCGCGAAAGAAGGTCCAGGTCGCGTAGCCCAGAGCTGTTGGCCGTCGCGAATCGGCGCCGTCAGACCGCGACCATCGCCCCCGTTACGGGCGGCGACTCCGCCACGATCAAATCCGCAAGCGGGCGAACCATCTCGCGGGCAAGCTTTGCGCGAGGTCGCGCCCAACCGGCGAAGGATCGACGATCGCCGACAGGCGCGCCTCCGCCTCCGCGGCAATGTGCTCGGCGAGGCGCCTGCCGACAAGACCGGCGCCGATGACGGCGAGTTTCAGAGGCGCATATCGCTTCTTCCCCGGCAGGCTTGTGCGCCCCGCTGAAGCGAACAAGAATAACCGCCAAAGTCCTGCGCCCGCGGCAACCGGCGCGCGCCGGCGATGCGCCATGCACGCTACAGACGCGCGCGCCGCCGCTTGCGGGCGAGCGACGTTGACCATCTCCCGCGGACGCTGAGACGAAATCGCCGCGGGGCGCTATGATCGCCGAGCCCGGCTCCGGCCGGTTTAAGCCACAGAGGATTTCGATGAGCCGCGTCGTCTATGTTCTGAATGGCCCCAATTTGAACCTGCTCGGCAAGCGTCAGCCGGAGATTTACGGGCGCGAGACCCTTGCCGATATCGAAAAGGATTGCCGCGCGCTGGCCGGCGAGTTGAAGCTCGAGGTCAAGTTTCACCAGAGCAACCGCGAATACGAGATCATCGACTGGATTCACGAAGCGCGCGGGGCGAGCGGCGGCGTCGTCATCAACCCGGCCGCCTTCAGCCATACGTCCGTCGCCATCCTCGATGCGCTCAATACTTACGAGGGTCCGGTCATCGAGGTGCATCTTTCAAACGTGCACAAGCGCGAAGCTTTCCGCCACCACTCGTTCGTCTCGTTGCGCGCCGACGGCGTCATCGCCGGATTTGGCGCGCAAGGCTATCAGCTCGCGCTCCGCCGGATCGCCCGACTGATGGAGGAGAGAAAGGCCTGAAGGCCGCCATATGTTGAGAGCGCCGCCCTCGACTCTCGACCTTGCCCGGATAATTGGCTATGAGCGAGGAAGAGCGCCTCGGCGCGTCCGCTTCAGGGGGAGCGATGAAATACGTCCTGTTGTTCGCGCCTTGCCTGATCGCACTAGCAGCGCCGCTCTATAATTCGATCGATCCGACGCTGGCCGGCGTTCCCTTCTTCTATTGGGCGCAGCTCCTGCTGATTCCGGTATCGGCGATATGCATTTTCATAGCCGACCGGATTGCAAAGGCGCGGCCATGATCGACAATGTCAACTGGACGGCGACGATCGTCTTTGTTTTCTTCTTCGCGCTGGTCACCGTCATCGGCTTTCTCGCCTCGCGCTGGAAAGCCGCGGATTTGAACCATCTCCAGGAATGGGGCCTCGGCGGGCGCAGGTTCGGCGCCTGGATCACCTGGTTCCTGCTCGGCGGCGATCTTTACACCGCCTATACGGTGATCGCGATTCCGAGCGTCGTCTATGCGATCGGCGCCTATGGGTTCTTCGCCGTTCCCTATACGATCATCATCTATCCCTTCCTCTATCTGACGTTGCCGCGTCTGTGGGCCGTCTCGCATAAGCGCGGCTATCTCACCGCCGGCGATTTCATCGCCGGTCGCTACGGCGACAAGGGTCTCGAACTCGCCGTCGCCTTCACCGGCATTCTCGCCACCATGCCCTATATCGCGCTCCAGCTTGTCGGCATGGAGAAGGTCATTCAGGCGCTGGGCTTTCCGCGCGAGGGCGCGTTCGCTCACGCGCCGCTGACGATCGCCTTCGTCATTCTCGCGCTCTATACGTACAAGAGCGGATTGCGCGCGCCGGCGATGATCGCCTTCGTCAAGGACATCATGATCTATATTTTCGTGATCGCGGTCGTGATCGTCGTGCCGGTCGAGCTTGGCGGCTTCGGCCCGATTTTCGACGCCGCCGACAAAGCCTATGCGGCCAGGATCGCTTCCAATCCTAAGGCGGTCGCGGGCGTGACGCTCGCGTCGCAGCAAATCGGGCCCTACATCACCCTTGCGATCGGCTCGGCGATGGCGCTCTTCATGTACCCGCATGCGTTGACCGGCACGCTCGCCGCCTCGAGCGGCGAGGCGATCCGTCGCAACACGATGACCCTGCCGGCCTATTCCTTCCTGCTCGGCCTCATCGCATTGATGGGCATGATGGCCCATGCCGCCGGCGTCAAAGTGACCAACCCGCAGGACGCGGTGCCGCAATTGCTGTTGAAGATATTTCCCGACTGGTTCGCCGGCTTCTGCTTTGCCGCGATCGCCATCGGCGCGCTGGTGCCCGCGGCCGTGATGTCCATCGGCGCGGCGAACACGTTCACGCGCAACATTTGGAAGCCTTTCGTCAATTCGCAAATGACGCCCGCCGAGGAATCTTTCCTGGCCAAGCTCGTCTCGCTGATCGTCAAGGTCGGCGCGCTGGCGGTCATTCTGTTCATCCCGACGCAATTCGCCCTTGATCTGCAATTGCTCGGCGGGGTCTGGATGGTTCAAATCTTCCCGGCGGTGATTTTCGGTCTTTTCACACGTTGGTACGCCGGCCCCGCGCTGTTGATCGGCTGGGCCGCGGGCATGATCCTCGGCACCGCGCTTTCCTGGGGGACGACGGCCTGGGTCGCCGTCCAGCCGCTTGGCTATATTCCGTTTGTCGGCAAGTTCGATCTCGGCTTCAACCTTGCCGTCTATAACGGTCTCCTGGCGGTGATCGTCAATATCATGGTGGCGACGATCATCTCGGCCGTGTGGAGCCGCCAGGGCGCGGACGAGACGCAAGCGGGCGACTATGAGGACGCGCGCGTCGCGGCCTGAGAAGAGCTCTGCGTCGGCGTTGCGGGCGCATCGGCCAACGTACCGTGGCCCTCACCCGCTTCGCTCAGCTCTTCGTCCGTCGCTGGCGGATCATGAAATTGTCGAAGGAATATTCAGCGACCTGCCACCAAAGGTACTGTTCGCCGCGGAACGCCAGATAGGAATCGGCGATCTTCTTGAAATTTGGGTTATCGGCGGAGAGCTGGCCGTAAAGATCATTGGCGGTCTTATAGCAAGCCTCGAGCACGTCCTGCGGAAAAAGCCGCAGCTCGGCCCCGCCGACAACCAGGCGCTTCAGGGCGGCGGGGTTGGCGGTGTCGTATTTGGTTTGCACGGAAGCGTTGGCGACGCTTGCGGCGGCGCGGAACGCCGCTTGATAGGTCTTCGGCAGGGCGTCGAATTTCTCGCGACTGACGATGAGATGGAGCTGCATGCCCCCCTTCCACCAGCCCGGATAGTAATAGTACGGCGCGACCTTGGCGAGGATCAGCTTGTCACCCTCCTTACGCTCGCCGAATTTATCGTCGTCGTAGGGGCCGACCCATTCCATCGCGTCGAGCGAGCCCGATTCAAAAGCTGAATAGACGCCATCCTTCGCCATCGCGACCGGCTCGGCGCCGAGCAATTGCAGGACCTTGCCGGCGAAGCCGCCGATCCGAACCTTGAGCCCCTGCAGATCGTTGGCGGTCTTGACCTCCTTGCGGAACCAGCCGGCCATCTGCCCGCCGGTGTTGCCGGCCGGCAGCGCGAAGACCTTGCGGTCGGCGAGAAACCCGTCGATCAATTCGCCGCCGCCGCCCTCGCTGAGCCAAGCCGCGTGTTGACGCGCGTTCATGCCGAAAGGCGTCGAGGAGCCGAAGACGAAGGTCGGGTCCTTGCCCCAGTAATAGTGCAAGGCGCTATGGGCGCATTCGACGACGCCGTTGGCGACGGCGTCCAACGCCTCCAGCGCCGGCGCGACTTCGCCAGCCGGCAACACCGTCACCGTGAATCGCCCGTCGGTCAGGTCGGCGAGCGTCGCCGCGAACGTCTGCGCGCCGCCGTAGATGAGATCAAGATTCGGCTGGAAGCTCGAGGTGATCCGCCAACGCACTTCCGGCGAAGGATCGGCGACAGCCGGCTTTGCAATAACCAGACCCGCAGCGGCGAGGCCCAGTCCCTTAACGAATTGACGACGTCCAGCGCTCATGAATATTCACCCGTCCCAGCAATCGCTAATCGCCTATATTAGGCGATCCGGCGCCAAATTGCGGCGCCGGTTGGCGCAAAATGCGCGCGAGCGCCGCTCCCAGCGCGCGTTGGCTCTTGGAACTGTTGGAGATCGCTTGTCGGGACGAGGCTCGGTTCTGGGCGTTATTCTCGCCGGTGGAAAATCGACCCGCATGGGCTTCGACAAGGCCTTCGTCGATCTCCATGGGCGACCGCTCATTGCCCATGCAATCGCGCGGCTGAGCCCGCAGGTTGATTCTGTGGCGATCAGCGCCAATGGCGATCCTTCACGCTTTGCGCTTTTCGCCGCGCGGGTCCTGGCCGATTCCGCCGACGATCGCGACGCCGGGCCGCTCGCCGGCGTCGCCGCCGCCCTCGCCTTCGCCGAGGCCGAGGGCTGGGCCCTCGTCGCGACCGCGCCCTGCGACGCGCCCTTCGCGCCGGTCGAGCTTGTCGCCCGGCTCGCAAAAGCGATGATCGGCCGCGGCGTCGGAATTGCGCTGGCCGAGGGCCCACGCGGTCTCGAACCGCTCTTCGCCCTGTGGCGCGCGGATCTCAGCGCGGCCCTGCGCCCTTATCTGTCCCAGGGCGGCCGGAGCGTACGCGATTTCATCGCGGGCGAGAGCGCTGCGCGCGTCCCTTTCATCGCCAACGCTGACGAAGATCCCTTCGCCAATCTCAACAACCCAGCCGAGCTGGACCTCGCCCGCGCGCGGCCGGACGCGCTGAAGCGGTGAGCGCATCTCGCCTAACGGAGCGGAAGGCTTTATGGGGAAAGCCGCCCCGCATGTCGGATTTCTTGGGAGTCTCCTTTGGCTCAGGTCGCATTTCTCGGACTAGGCGTGATGGGCTATCCGATGGCCGGCCATCTCAAAGCCAAGGGGCACGAGACAAAGGTCTATAATCGCACCATCGCCAAGGCCGAACGCTGGGTCGCGCAACATGGCGGCGACAGCGCGCCAAATCCGCGCGCGGCGGCTGACGATCGCGATGTCGTCTTCGCCTGCGTCGGCAACGACCAAGATTTGCGGGCGATCGCGCTTGGCCCCGACGGGGCTTTCGCCGGCATGAGGCCGGGCGCGATCTTCGTCGACCATACGACCGCCTCGGCGATGGTCGCCCGCGAGCTGCATGCGGAAGCGAAAAAGCGCGGTCTCCATTTCATTGATGCGCCGGTCTCCGGCGGCCAGGCCGGCGCCGAGAACGGCGGGCTCACCGTGATGTGCGGCGGCGACTTGGAGCCCTATTCGCGCGTCGAGCCGGTCATCGCCTCTTACGCCCGCTCCTGCCGGCTGATGGGGGACGCCGGCGCCGGCCAATTGACCAAGATGGTCAATCAGATTTGCGTCGCCGGCGCGGTTCAGGGCCTCTCCGAGGCGCTTCAATTCGGGCGCAAGGCCGGGCTCGATCTCGGCGCCGTCGTCGCAGTGATCTCGAAAGGCGCGGCGCAGTCTTGGCAGATGGACAACCGCTCCAAGACGATGATCGCCGGCAAGTTCGACTATGGCTTCGCCGTCGATTGGATGCGCAAGGACCTCGGTTTCTGTCTCGACGAAGCGCGGCGCAACGGCGCCCATCTGCCGACAACCGCGTTGATCGATCAATTCTATTCCGAGGTGCAGAAGATGGGCGGCGGGCGCTGGGATACGTCCAGCCTCATCGCTCGTTTGGAGAAATAGGCGGGGCGGCTGCCTCTCGATCCGACCGGAGTACGGTCAGCTCGCCGCCCGCCTCAGCCAGGGCCGCGTCCCGGCCGGAACCTCCCGCGCCGCAAGGCTCGGCTGATAGTAGAGCGATACGTCCGGCCGCCAGCCGCGCTCGAGCGCCCACAAGGTCGGCTCGTTGGCGATCTCGAAACTATCGAAGCCGCAGCGCAGCATCAGCGCCAATTCATCGAGCAGCACTTCGCCGACCGCCCTGAGCTCGCCTTTGAACCCGTGGCGCTGGCGCAGCAATTGGGCGAGCGAGAAGGCTCGCCCGTCCGCGAATTTCGGAAAGTCGAGCGCGACCAGGGGTCGGCCCGCAGCTTCCCGCAATTGTTCATTGGCCTCCTTGCCGGGCTCGATCGCGACGCCGACCGGATCGGCCCTTGCGCTCAAGGCCTCGCGCTCGGAGCGCCAGCGCGCCGCGCTGACGATGATCGCCCCGCCAGCCGGCAAGGCGTCGGCGTCGGCCGCTCGCGTCCAAATGTTCTCGGCAAAGCCGCCGCGGCGCCACAAGGCCATGTCAGATGTCCGATCCGGCGCTGAGCGCGCCCATATGGATGCCGCATTCGACTTTGCCGCGGCCGCGCCAGCGGCCAGCGCGCGAATCTTCGCCCGGCCGCACCGGCGTCGTGCATGGCAGGCAGCCGATCGACGGAAAGCCCTTGGCGACGAGCGGATGGGGCGGCAAACCTGCGCGCTTGATATAGTCAAGGATGTCGCTCGCGCTCCAACCGACGAGCGGATTGACTTTCACCCGCTCGCCTTCGGCCTCGAACAAGGGGAGGGTCGCCCGGGTCACGCTCTGGAAACTCTTGCGGCCCGTGATCCAGGCCTCGTACCCTTCAAGCGCGGCGGCCAGCGGCATGACTTTGCGGATGTCGCAGCAGCGATCGGGATCGCTGGCGAAGAGGAACTTCTCCGGGTCTTCCGCCGCAAGAAGCTGCTCGTCGGGCGACGCCGCGATGACATCGGTCAGGCCGAGCCTTCCGCAAAGCTCGTCGCGATAGGCCAAGGTTTCGGGGAAAAGCTGTCCCGTATCGACGAAGACGACCGGCGTCTTCTTGTCGATCTCGGCGACCATGTGCAGCAGCACCGCCGAATCCGCTCCAAAGCTCGAAACAAGCGCGATGCGGCCGGGAAACAATTCCTGGATCGCCAGCCGCAGGAGCGAGGCCGCCTTGAGCCCGGCGAATTTCACTTCGATGCGGGAAGCTGCGATCTGATCGCCGAAGAGTTTGATGTCGTGCGCGCTCATTTCAGATGTCCGATCCGGCGCTGCGTTCGTAAAGCGCTTCCTTGAAGGGCGACATGCCGACGCGGCGATAGGCGGAAAGGAAATCCTCGTCCGCGTCGCGGCGCAGCCCGACATAGGTGGAGACGATTGTCTCGACCGCGTCGACGACGTTCTCGCTGGAGAAGCCGGGCCCGGTGATCTGACCGAGCGAGGCCGTTTCGTCGCCGGAGCCGCCGAGCGTGATCTGATAGGTCTCCTCCCCGGCCCGTTCGAGGCCGAGAATGCCGATATGGCCGACATGATGGTGGCCGCAGGCGTTGATGCAGCCGGAAATCTTGATCTTCAGCGGCCCGATCTCCTTGGCGCGCGCACCGTCGCCGAAGCGCTCGGAAAGGCGCTGGGCGATCGGGATCGAGCGGGCGGTGGCGAGCGTGCAATAGTCGAGGCCGGGGCAGGAGATGATGTCGCTGACGAGGCCGGCGTTGGGCGTCGCCAAGCCGACCGAGGCGAGCCGGTCGTAAACGGCTGGAAGGTCGTCGAGCGCGACATGCGGCAACACGAGGTTCTGCTCGTGCGAGACGCGCAATTCATCCGACGAATAATCCTCGGCGAGATCGGCGACCGCGTCCATCTGGTCAGCCGTCGAATCGCCCGGCGTGCCGCCGATGGGTTTGAGCGAAATCGTCACGATGGCGTAGCCTTGGATTTTATGCGGCGCGACATTGCGCTGCATGAAATTCGAGAACTTGGCGTCCTTGCTGCGCCGGCGCTCGCAGCGATCGCTTACGGGCTTCTTGGCTTCGAGCGGCGGCAAAGCGAAATAGGCGCCGATGCGGGCGGTTTCCTCGGCCGGCAATTCGAGCCCGTCGCGGTCGCCGGCGGCGAATTCCGCCTCGACCGCCTCGCGCATCGCCGCCTCGCCCTTTTCGTGCACGAGGATTTTGATGCGCGCCTTGAACTTGTTGTCGCGACGACCTTCGAGATTGTAGACGCGCAGGATCGCCGCGATATAGGCGAGGAGATCGGATTCAGCGAGAAAGTCGCGGATCTTGTGGGCGATCATCGGCGTGCGGCCGAGGCCGCCGCCGACATAGACGGTGAAGCCGACCTCGCCCTTGTCGTTGCGCACGACTTGCAGGCCGATGTCATGGGCCTGGATCGCGGCGCGATCCTTCGGCGCGGCGTTGACGGCGATCTTGAACTTGCGGGGCAGGAACGAGAATTCGGGATGAAGCGAAGACCATTGCCGGATTATTTCGGCATAGGGACGCGGATCGACGATCTCGTCGGCCGTCGCGCCGGCGAAATGGTCGGCGGTGACGTTGCGGATGCAATTGCCGGAGGTCTGGATCGCATGCATCTCGACACTGGCGAGTTCGCTCAAAATGTCCGGCACGTCCTTTAGCGCCGGCCAATGGAACTGCAGGTTCTGCCGCGTGGTGAAATGTCCATA
>DASZFX010000248.1:0-5785 GCA_035939375.1 Roseiarcus sp. | reverse complement strand
GGAGACGTTCGCGCTCACCGCCGAGCGGGCGTGGGGAATGTTCAACGCGGCGATCGCTTCACAGGCGCGCTCGGCGATGCGCCGCGCCGCGGCGGCGTCGGCATGCGGCAGCAGCAGCGCGAATTCCTCGCCGCCGTGGCGCGCCGCCACCTCGCCGGCGCGGCGCGCGCTGCCGGCGAGCGCGGTCGCCACGGCCCTCAGACATTGATCGCCGGCGGGGTGGCCGTAGCAATCGTTGTAGCGCTTGAAGAAATCGATATCGATCAGGACCAGCGAGAGCGGGATATGTCGGCGCGCCGCGCGTCGCCATTCGATGTCCAAAGCCCTTTCGAAGGCGCGGCGGTTGGCGAGGCCGGTCAACGTGTCGGTGGTGGCGAGGCGGCGCATCTCCGAGGCGCTCTCCGCGAGCCGCGCATAGAGCCTGCCATTTTCCAAAGGCAGCGCCGTGATCATGACGCCGGAGGCGAAGAGCCCATAAATGCAGCCGATGTAGAAGCCCGCGTCGAACCGGCCGGTGTTGAGAGCGGCCGAGAACGTAACGTCCAAGACCCAGGCGCTCATCACCACCATCATCCAAAGGTCGAGCACGAAATGGGGACGGCGAAGCCACAGAATGGCGAGGGCGAAGAGGCCGAGGCCGAGAACGCTCGAAAGGACGACGACCAACGCAGCGGCGCCGTTGTCGGCCGGAACGATGGCGGGCAGCAGCCAGGAGGCCCAGGCGGCCAGAGTGGTCAAGGCGATGGCCGCCGCGACAATCGCGACGACGCCGATGAGGATGGCGTAGCGTGGCCGCCAGACCTGCGGCGGGGTCGTGCCGGCGCGGTCCTTCATCGCTGCATAGGCGATGACAAAAACCGGCAAACTGGCGTGCCAGAACATATAGAGCCAGGGGACGGTCTCCGATCCGCCGCCGAAGAGACCGGCCGCCGCGAAGACGCCGGGAAAGGCCGCTTCATGGGCGATGGCGAGACAGCCGGCCAAAAGGAAGCCGCAAGCGAGAATGTAGTGATCGCGCGATCCGGCATGGCGGAAATGGCCGAAGAGCAACACCGCAGTAATGAGATCATTGGTCGCGATGACTGTCTCGTAACTCGGGATGAAGGCCCAGACCGGCGGCAGCGCGACGCGAGCGAAAGGCGCCGTGGCGAGGAAGATGAGAATGCAAGCGACGATGACGACCTGGGCCGGTCGGCTTTGCTCACGTCCCGCCGGTATCGTGGAGGAGAAAATCGAAAGGTCGTCGATTGCTTCGCCGGTCATGCGCGGTCCGCCCCGTCTTTGGCGCATCACGCTGACACAACAAACAAAGCTGGACGAAGCGCTGACTAACGTCTCGTCATCCAGTTGCTTTGCCGTGGGATTGCGCTGACGCCCAGCCTCAATACGGTCAAGTGAAGTATTGTATATTTTGCCTAAATCGGAATGTCGAATCATTCCTCTTACGATGGTGAGACAAACATGACTTTTGGTATACATGAATTACTGGAAAATTTTCTTGGCATTTTACTTAAATGAGCTTCGATAGGCCGCGGCTTATCCGCTCCGATACCGCAGCCATCGTGAAAGTGGGGCGACCTTAACGGTCCGCGCGCGCCCAGTGCGGCGCCGGCGGCGGCAATGCCGGCGCGCCGAAACGCATGCGATAGACGCGCCAATTCTCCATCACCCGCTGCACGTAGTCCCGCGTCTCGTCGAAGGGGATGCGCTCGACCCAATCGACGAGGTCGACGTTAGGCTGACGCGGATCGCCATAGGCTTCGATCCATTGCTGGACGCGGCCGCCGCCGGCGTTATAGGCGGCGAGCGCAAGGACGGCCGAACCGCCCTCGTCGGCCAGCAATTGACCAAGAAACGCCGCGCCGAGTTGCGCATTGAAACTCGGATCGGCGATGAGGCGGGCCGGATCGAAGGCGACGCCGGCGCGCGCCGCCGTATAGCGGGCCGTTTCGGGGAGCAATTGCATCACGCCCTTGGCGCCGGCGCCCGAGGCCGCGGCGGTGATGAATTCGCTCTCCTGGCGCGCGACCGAATAGACAAGCGGCAAATCGGCCGAGCCGGCGAGCGGCGCGAAGGATGGGACGCCGAAGGTCGGAAAGGCCGCCTCGTCGAGCGCAAAGCCGCGCATCGTCGCTTGTTTGCCGATCTCGACGGCGGTGGTCGCATCGGCGAAGCGCTCCGCCACCGCGGCGAGCGCCGAAAGTTGCCCGTCTTCGCGATAGGCGCGGGAGGCGTCGATGGCGAGCGATCGCGCGAAAGCCTCAAGTTTAGTCTGATAGAGCAGTTCGGCGACGCGCGTCGCCTCGTCGCGCGCCGTCGAGCGTGCGGCGGGGGCGGGCGGGCGTAGCATGACCGACCGATCGAGCCGTTCGGCCGAGAGCTGGCCGTAATAGGCATCCGAATAGGAGGCTGCGCGTTCGTAGAACGCATTCGCTTCTTGCCGATGATTGGCTTGCTCGGCGGCGCGTCCCTGCCAATAGGCGGCGCGCGCCTCGCTGAGCGGCGTCCCGGCGAGAGCGGCGGTCGCGGCAAAATGGCGCGCCGCCGTCGCTGCGTCTTTGAGAAAGCGCAGAGCGATCCAACCGGCGTGAAATTCCGCATCGATTTGGGCGACGGTCGAGGCGGCGACGTGTTCGGCGCAAAGCCGATAGGCGTCCTTGATCAGGCCGCCGTCGAGCAAACGTCGCGCGATCATGCGCCGTTCGTCCCACCAGCGGTCGCCGTCGACAAGCGCCGTGGCGTCCTTGGGCGCGCCGCGCATAAGGAGCGCAGCTTCGAGCACGCGATCGGCCCGGCGCAACCCCTGGACGCGCGCGTAAAGAAGGCCGGGGGCCTTCTTCACATCGGCCGGCAGCGCGTTCAACGCTTGCGGCGTCAACGCGCCGTGGGCGGCGGCGATCCAGGATTTGACCAGCAGCGGTTCATCGCCGCCAGCCAAAGCGGCTGTGCGCAACGCCGCGTTGAACCTTTCGGCATAGAGCAGGCGAAGCATTCGGGCGCGATGATCGGCGCCGGTCAACAGCGGCGCGAAATCGCGCAAAATCGTGCTTTCGAGCCAGCCGTCGAGGTCCTCGTTGCGCCACAGCGCGCGAACCCGGGCGCTGGCGCTCTCTGCGTGACCCTCCTGGCGTTCGACGCTGGCGAGGGCGAGCATGCCCGCGGGGGTTCTCGGCGGCGTCTCGGCGAAGGCGCTCTTGATCACATCAGGGCGGGTGCGCTCGCCGTAAAGCAACGCCTCGCGGAAGGCGACGAGCCAGCCGCGCGACGGCCAATCGGGGTGGCGGGCAAGAAATCCGGCGACCCGCGCCATGCCGGCCTCTCGTGGCGCGCTCTTGAGCGCGATCCACTCGAGCGCAAGACGCTGAAGCGGATCGTCGATCCGCGCGGCGATGACGTCGCCGCCGGCAAGATCGCCCTTCTGATAAAGGGCGGCGGCGGCGATCAGCGTCGAGAAATCGGCGCCGGCGAGCGGCGTCTTGTGCAGGGCCCAAGCAAGGGCGGCGGCGTGCGCCGCCGCGCCGAGGCCGGCGCCGGCGTCAAATTCGCGAGGAGCGAGCGCAAGGAGGCGGGCAAGTTCCGACGCTTGATAAACGCCCGGCGTCAGAGGGGCGACGGGAGGGCCAGCGAGTTGAAAGGCCAAAGCGCGCGACGCGCCAAGCCCCGGCGCAACGGGCGCGCCGGCAAGGGTCGCAAGAAGGATGAGCCAAGCTGAAATGCGGATGCCGGCCACGGGAGAACTCCGTGACCTCACTCTGCGCCCTTTATGTTTTCGACTTCTTAACCACATTCGAATTTGTTCTCGGACGGCTCGTCCCTCTTTCCCCTCGCCGAGCGAGGGTTTAAGACTTGCCGCCTTGAGCTGGCGCCGGCCGCTTTTTTTGCGCGGTCGCTTCGCTTGGATGGGGCCCATGGTGGAAAAGGCGAAGTTTCACGGCTCGATGCCGGCTCTCGTGACGCCGTTCAAGGACGGTAAGATCGACGAGCAAGCCTTTCGCGCGCTGATCGATTGGCAAATCTCGTCCGGCTCGCACGGCCTGGTTCCCGTCGGCACGACGGGCGAAAGCCCGACCCTGACCCATGAAGAGCACCGCCGCGCCGTCAGCATCTGCACCGATGAAGCTCGCGGGCGCGTGCCGGTCATCGCCGGCGCCGGGTCGAACAATACTCATGAGGCCATCGAACTCGCCCGGCACGCTGAAAAGGCTGGGGCGGACGCCGTTCTTGTCGTCACGCCCTATTACAACAAGCCCAATCAAGAGGGACTTTATCGCCATTTTAAGGCAATCAATGACGCAATCGGCCTGCCGATCATCATCTATAACATTCCACCGCGCTCGGTCGTCGATATGTCAGTCGAGACGATGAAGCGGCTGTATGAGCTCAAAAACATCGTCGGCGTGAAAGACGCGACCGGCAATGTCGCCCGAATTTCGCTGCAACGTCAGGCGATGGGACCCGGATTCATCCAACTCTCCGGCGAGGATATGACGGCGTTGTCCTGCATGGCGGCAGGCGCGCATGGCTGCATATCGGTCACCGCCAATGTCGCGCCCGGTCTTTGCGCGGAATTGATGGAGGCGACGTTCAAGGCCGACTACGACCATGCTTTGCGGGTGCAGGACCGCCTGACCCCGCTGCATGCGGCGATTTTCGTCGAGCCTGGCGTTTGCGGGGCCAAATACGCCCTCAATGTGCTCGGGCGGGCGCGCAACGAAGTGCGGCTGCCGCTGGTGCCGATCGCCGAGACGGCCGAGGCGTCGATCCGTCGGGCGATGGTCCACGCCGGAATCTTGAACGCGTAAGGACGGCGCTCGGAAATTGACGGGTAAGGACAAGCCGACCTACCGGATCGTCGCCGACAATAGGCGCGCGCGTTTCGACTACGAGATCGGCGAGACTTTCGAAGCGGGCATCGCCTTGACCGGCACCGAGGTCAAATCCTTGCGCGCCGGCAAGGCCAATGTCGCCGAGAGCTACGCCGCCGCCGACCGCAACGGCGAGATGATCCTCTACAACGCCAATATCCCGGAATACAGCCAAGGCAATCGCTTCAACCATGAGCCGAAACGGCCGCGCAAGCTCCTGCTGCACGCCAAGGAAATCGCCAAGCTCGCCAATGGCGTCGAGCGCCAGGGCATGACGATCGTCCCCTTGCGCATCTACTTCAACGAGAAGGGCAGGGCCAAGATCGCGATCGCTCTGGCGCGCGGCAAGAAGCTGCATGACAAGCGCGAGACGGAGAAGCTGCGCGACTGGGGACGAGAGAAGGCGAGAGTGATGCGCGAGAGGGGGTGACGCGCATCCCTTCTCCCAGCGGTTTTGGGAAACGGGCGCCACTCACGAACGCGCGGCCGTCTCGATCGCATCGTACCTCACCCGATAGACAGCGACCAGCGAAACGCAGATCGCCGCGATCCTGGCGCGCGAGGCTACGGCCGCTGAAAATTTGCGACGTCATCGCGCTCATCGCGTAAAGCGCGCGTCCGGAGTCCAGAACAACTGGGTCGAGGCGCCGGGTCAAGCGCGTTGAGGCGCAACGCGCCGCCGGACGGCTTCCGGCGAAAAGCGTCGCAACGAGGCTCGCGCGCTCAACGGCGCCCATGCCGGGCCCGCCTCCGACAGGGCCCGAAAATGCGCGGGAGCGGCCGCGGGGGCGCTCATGCCGGTCTTGGCGCTTTCCCCGGCGCTCGTTTTCGCCTAAGCAGCGCCCGGCTTCGTATTTCTTGAGATTTGGCTCCATGCATCGATACCGCACGCATACTTGCGGCGCCCTCAGCGACGCGCA
>DASZFX010000247.1:0-5993 GCA_035939375.1 Roseiarcus sp. | reverse complement strand
GGCGTTTCGATCGGCGACACCTTGTAGGCGCCGACCATGGGCACGCCGGCGAGCGCCAGCTCAAGCGTCGCCGTGCCCGAGGCGGCAAGCGCGGCGCGGGCTGAGCGAAACGCGGCGAACTTCTCCTCTTCTTCGAGGATGACGCGCGGCGGGCGGGTCCAGCGGGCGATGCGCTCGCGAATGAAGGCTTCGAGGTGCGGCACCGTCGGCAGAACCGTTTCGATTGGCCCCACTGCGCGCTCGACCAACGCCAAAGCGGCGCCGAAATCGTCGAGCAAGCGCGAAACGATGGCGCGGCGCGAGCCAGGCATGACGACGATCAGCGGCGGCGAAGCGTTGCGCCGCGCCGCCTCCGTCGCGCCCGGCCGCAATTCCGAAAGCCGCTCGATCAGCGGATGGCCGACATAGTCGCAACGCGGTCCGCCGAGTTTTCGGTGCGCCTCGGGCTCGAAGGGGAGCAGCGCAAGCACCCGATCGACATAAGCGCGCATCTTCTTCGCCCGGCCCGGCCGCCAGGCCCAGACGCTCGGGCTCACATAGTCGATGATCGGCAGGCTCGGCAGCGCTTTGCGCGCGCGGCGCGCGACGCGATGGGTGAAGTCGGGACTATCGATGATGATGAGCGCGTCGGGCGGATCGGCGATGACGGCGTCCGCCGTCTCGCTTATGCGCTTGATGAGCGTCGGCAGACGAGCGATCACCGGCGCAAAGCCCATCACCGCAATATCGCTTAGAGGGAAGAGGCTCTTTAGGCCCTCCCCCGCCATCGCTTCGCCGCCGACGCCGGCGAAAGTCACGGCGCCTCCTCTCGCTTCTCTGAGAGCCCGCATCAGCTTGAAGCCGAGCTGATCGCCCGAATGCTCGCCGACGATGATGAAGACTCGCAGCGCCCGCCCGGCATTGGCGCTCACAGCGCCATCCCGTGCAGGAAAAGCGCCGCCTCTTCCGCGGCGCAGGCGCAGGCTTGACGGTCGATCAACAGAACCTGGCCGGCTGCGAGTACGACGCCCTCAATTTCGGCGCGGGCGGCCGCCGCGATCGTCTTGAGGCCGACGGCGGGCATGTCGAGGCGCAACTCCTGATCGCGCTTGGGCGCCTTGACCAGCACGCCGGCGCGCCCCTTGAGGCTGAGGCGGCCTGAGGCGCGCAACTCGGCGATGCGCGCGAGCATGGCGTCCGTGCCCTCCGCCGCTTCGATGGCAAGCACACGTCCCCTGGCGACGACCGCGGCTTGGCCGACATCGAAGGGCGACAGCGCCGCGATCATCGCAGCAGCGAGCCGCGCATCGCTCAAGGCTTCCGCGGAAGGCGCACGGCGGGTCAGCGCGCCCTCAGGGGCCAGCAATTGCGGAGCGACCTCGTGAACGGCGCAAAGCTTAAGGCCCTCCTTCTCCATCAGCTTGGCGACGCCGGCCAGGAGGCGATTGTCGCCGCCGCCAAACAGCGCCGTCAACGCAGGCAGCCGTTTCACCGCGCCAAGATCGAAACGGATGTCGGCGAAGCCCGGCCGTTTGATCGCGCCGACCGCGGCGACGTCGGCGATGTTTCGCGCGCGCAACGCATCGAGGAATTTGCCGACCTCGCCAAGATGCAGCCAAAGATGCTCGAAAGTTTCGATACGCGCGTCAGCCGAGCCGACGAGGCCGATCAGGAAAGGCGCGCGGCCGGCGTCGGCGGCGGCCTGCGCCAAAACGATCGGAAAGTCGCCGCCGCCGCAGATAATGGCGAGCGGCCGGTTCGCGGCGGTCTCATGCGCGGAGGCCTGCGAGCGCGACGTCACACGTTCTCATCCTTGCCCGGACGCGGCATGCAGATCGCCCGGTCGCCCCCCTCGCGGATGAAGTCGAGGAGTTGCATGGCCTCGGACTGGCCGGCAAATTCGATGGCGAGGCTTTCCACGCGCTCCTTCAACGTGCCGTCGCCGGTGAACAGCAGCCGATAGAGCCGGTGCAATTCGCGGATCGCGTCGCGGTCGAATCCGCGCCGCTTGAGCCCAACAACATTGAGGCCGGCGAGCGCGGCGCGATTGCCGAGGGCGATTCCGAAAGGAATGACGTCATGCTCGACGCCGGCGAGGCCGCCGATGAAGGCGTGCGCGCCGATGCGCGCAAATTGATGGACGGCCGCGCCGCCGCCGAGAATGGCGAAATCGCCGATCCGGCAGTGACCGGCGAGCATGACGTTGTTCGACAAGATGACGTTCTCGCCCAGCCTGCAGTCATGCGCCACATGCGAATTGGCGAGAAAGACGCTGTGCGCGCCAACGATCGTCTCCGAGCCGCCGCCGGCCGTGCCGGGGTTCATCGTCACGCCCTCCCGGATCAGGCAGTCCGGCCCGATCGAGAGGCGGACCGGCTCGTCGCGATATTTAAGATCCTGCGGGGGATGGCCAATCGAGGCGAAAGGATAGATTCTTGTGCGCGCGCCGACCGTGGTCGCTCCGGCGACGCTGACATGTGAGACGAGCGAGACGCCGTCTTCGAGAACCACGTCGGCGCCGACATGGCAGAACGGCCCGATCGACACGGCGACGCCGATCTCGGCGCCATGCTCGATGATCGCGCTCGCATGAATCACAGCCGCGCCGCTCGGGGTACCGATCGGGCTCGTCAGCGCCATCCGCGCTACTCCGCCAACAGCATCGCGGATATTTCCGCTTCGCAGACCAGCGCGCCGTCGACCTTCGCCTCGCCGCGGAACCACCACATGTTTCGCCGCTTGGCGAACTTGGTCATATGGTACTCGACCCGGTCGCCGGGAACGACGGGCTTACGAAACTTCGCCTTGTCGACGGTCATCAGATACACGGCGGGCGGGCGGGCGGTGGGGCCGAGCGAGGCGACGCAGAGCGCGCCCGCGGTCTGGGCCATGCCTTCGATGAGCAGTACGCCCGGCATGATCGGCCGATCGGGAAAATGACCGGTGAACTGCGGCTCGTTAGCGGTGATGTTCTTGATGCCGATGCAAGATTCGTCGCCCTTGGCCTCGATGATTCGATCGACCAGCAAGAACGGATAACGATGCGGCAGGAGGGTGAGCAGCTTTTGAATATCGTAGCTCTCCAAAGTCCGCGTCGCCGGCTGATCCATTCCTTCCCCCTGGTGGTCCTTTTTCCTGCCTTGGGAGCCGATGCGCGGCCCGATCGAGCGCCCGCCCGAACCATTTCCAGGCGGCAGGCGACGCCTGGGGATAGTGCTTTTCGGTCCTTCGCGCCAGTGGGATGGCTTTTGTGGGGCGGCCACGAGACCCCTATCCCCCAGTAGCCTGATCTCGAGGCTGTCCGTCGCGCAGTTTCTTGACATTGGCGACGTCTTTCCACCATTCGCGCGCCGGCCGCGCCGGCATGCCCGCCCAGCGTCCGCCAGCGGGAACATCGTCCATCAGGCCGGCGGCGGCGGCGATCTGGGCCCCCGCGCCGATGTGGAGGTGGCCGGCGAGCCCCGCCTGGCCGCCGATCGCGACAAAATCCTCCAGCGTGCACGAGCCGGAGACGCCGACCTGCGCCGCGATGACGCAATGGCGGCCAATGACGACATTATGGGCGATCTGGACGAGATTATCGATCTTGGTTCCCTCGCCGATGACCGTATCGCGATTGGCGCCGCGGTCGACGGTCGCGCCGGCGCCGATTTCAACGTCGTCCTGGATGATGACGCGTCCGATCTGCGGCACTTTCATATGGCCGCGCGGCCCCATGGCGAAGCCGAATCCGTCCTGCCCAACGTGAGCGCCGGCGTGGATGATGACGCGGTCGCCGATCAGCGCGCAAAATACGGTCGCGCCGGCGCCGATCGTGCTGTCGCGGCCGATTCGGACATTGGGGCCGATCACCGCATTGACGCCGATCACCGCGCCGGCGCCGATTTCCGCGCCCGGACCGATCACGGCGCCGGGATCGACGACGACGCCGGTCTCGAGGCGCGCTGTTGGGTGAACCGCAGCGCTCGGGGAAATGCCGCTCTCGCCGAAAGCAGAGGTCGGCCGCGCGGCGGCAGGATAAAGACGACGCAGCACTTCGGCGACGGCGCGATAGGGCTCAGGCGTCATCAATGCGACGCAATGGGCCGGCGCCAGCTCGGCATGGCGAGGCTGCAGCAGAACCGCGGCGGCGCGGGTGTTGGCAAGGTCGCCGGCGTAGCGCGGATTATCGAGAAAGGTCAGCGCGCCAGGCCCGGCGCGGTCGAGCGGACCTACGCCGCCGATTCGCTGTTCGAGATCGGCCCCGGGCGGCGCTTTCGCGCCGGTCCATTCGACGATCGCTGCGAGCGTCGGCGTTTGCGCCAGCGCGAAAAAGAAAGCATTCGCCATGAGGAAGTCGGCGATCCTTTCTTCCGCCGCCGGCGCTTACATATTCGCGGCGCCCGTTCAAATCCGTTCTCGGCGGCGCGCTTCGTTTAGAACGTCGTGCCGCCAGAGAAGTTGATCTGCTGAATCTGGTCGTATTTGCCCTTGGTGATCGCATAGGCGTAGTCGATGCGGATCGGCCCGAGCGGCGAAGCCCAGATCAAGCTCGCGCCAGCCGACGAGCGGATGGTCTTCTCATCGTCAAGCTGAATGCAATTGCCTTGCGTCCACGAGGGCCCTTGGTTCGTCGGCGTGCACGGGGCGCCATTCGCGAAATTCGTCTGACTCTGGAAACCGAACAAGGTGCCGGCGTCCACGAACACCGCGCCTTTGAGTCCGATTTCGCGCGGAATGCCGAAGATCGGGAACTGCACTTCGGCCGTGCCGCCGAAATAGGTCGTGCCGCCAAGGCCGTTTTGCGCGATGTTGTTCGGATCGGAAATGTCGCGCGGACCGATGCCGCCCGGCGCAAAGCCGCGCACCAGGGTGGGACCGACGTTGAAGTTATTGACGATCTGCAGCGCGGTCGAACCGCCGAAGCCATAAATCTGGCCGCCCTGGAAGCGCAGCAAGCCGGTGAAATCATCGGTCAAAGGATAGTAGTAGCGCGAATCGAACGTTTCGCGCAGGAAATGCGAATCACCGCCGAGGCCAGCGACGTCTTGCTTGAAGTTCGCGTAGAGGCCCGCGGTTGGATTCTTATTGTTGTCCAATGTGTTGTAGATCAGCGAATAGCCGACGAGCGAGGTCAGCACCAAGCCGGCGTCTGCCGCCTGTTTAAGGGCCAGCGACGCTTCCCCGTTCGTCAAGCAGTTGACCGTCCCTGTCGGCACCGTCGGGGTTACGCCGGGGATAGGATTGTTGCAGTCGTCATACGGTTGACTGGACGTGTTCGGAATTGTGATCTCTGACCCGTAAAACGAATAGTGGGGCTGAAAGGTGAAGAAATCCGTCACCGGCAAGCCGAGTCGCAGAGTCGTGCCGGTCGTCCAGGTCTCGTAGAAGGCGTATTGATTCTGAAACGTCGCCTTATGATAGATATCGATGCCGCCGGACATGCGTTGATCGAAAAGGTACGGCTCCGTGAACGAGGCGGACCAGCCCTGCGTGTATTGTCCATATTGAGCCGACAGCTTCACGTACTGTCCCCGCCCGAGGAAGTTGGTCTCCGTAACCGACACTTCCGCGAGCGCGCCGTCGACCGTCGAATAGCCGCCGGCAATCGAGAAGGCGCCTGTCGGTTGATCCTCGACCTCGACAATGACGATCACGCGGTCGGGCGAAGAGCCAGGGCGGTTGGTGATATGGACCTTCTTGAAGAAGCCGAGATTGTTGAGGCGACGTTCGGCGCGCTCGATCAAGGCGTGGTTGTAGGGATCGCCTTCCCCTATATCGAACTCACGCCGAATGACGTAATCGCGCGTACGGGTGTTGCCCTGAATTTCGATGCGCTCGACGTAAACCTTCGGCCCGTCGTCGACCGTAAAGACAAGCCCAATCACATGGGCGGCGTTGTCGCGGTCGCCGTGCGGGCGCACCTGCGAAAACGCATAGCCCTGACGCGCCACGTCGCGCGTCACCCCTTCGGTCGAGAGTTCGAGCGCGGTCGCGTCATAGACGCTGCCCGGCGACAATTTCACGAACCTCAA
>DASZFX010000246.1:0-8913 GCA_035939375.1 Roseiarcus sp. | reverse complement strand
GGCCGGCGCGTTCCGGTCACTGTTCCAAACAATGGCGGCCCGTGGCGTTGGCGTTCACTTCCAGAAAGCCTCTGCGATTCAAATTGCGAATCCGATGCTCTAACCCTTCTCCCGCTCGCGGGAGAAGGTGGCCGCGAAGCGGCCGGATGAGGGGACGTCACAGAAGCATGCGGCGGCGCCTATTTCAACATCCACGCATGGGCGGGATCATTGTGGAAGCGCCAAGTCCGCTTCGGACCGGCCATCACGTTGAGATAGTACAATTCATAGCCGTGCGGGGCGCCGACCGGATGGTAGCCGCGCGGCACCAGCACGACGTCGCGGTCGCCGACGGCCATCGCCTCGTCGAGCTTGCGGTCGTCCGTATAGACGCGCTGGAAGGCGAAGCCCTGCGGCGGCGACAAGCGATGATAGTAGGTCTCCTCAAGATAGGATTCGTCGGGCAGCGCGTCGCGATCGTGCTTGTGCGGCGGATAGCTCGACCAATTGCCGCCGGGCGTGATCACTTCGACGACCAGCAGGCTCTCGGCCTTCGCCGTCTCGGAAAGAATGTTGCGTACATAGCGCGTGTTCGAGCCGGCGCCGCGGGTCATGGTTTCGACTTCGGCCGGGCCGATGACGCGCGCCGGCAGCTTGCCGGCGCCCGGCGCCGAGCAGATCGCCAATTCGCAGTCGCTCACCGATTCGATCTCGTAGGAATCATGCGCCGGCAGATAGACCGACCACGGCAGACCCTCGAAGACATTGGCGCGCTCGCCGATCACGCTGGAATCGAAATCCTGCGCCGTGATCCGCGCCTTGCCCGATAAAAGAACGATGCAGGCCTCCATCTTGCCGGTCTTGCCGGCGTGGCGGCCGCCCCTTTTCAGGTCCCGCACTTCGAACCCGACATAAGTCCAGCCGGCGCTCTTCGGCGTCACGCGATGGACGAGGCCATTGGCGGATTTACGCGGGCGGATGAGAAGTTTCGAGCGCGCCATGAGGCTTTGCTCCTCTCTAAGCTCAGCCGAGCCCGGTTTCCTTCAGCGCGTCGTGCAAATGGGCGACGCCCTCTTGGCGTAAACGAGCGGGTTGGCCTTTTTCGGGTCCTGTTCGGCTTCGAGCACAATCCAGCCGGAATAGCCCTTCAGCTCATTGAAGACCGTGACATAGTCGACGAAGCCGTCGCCCGGCACGGTATAGACGCCGAGGTTCTTGCCCTTGCCGAGGATCGAATCAAGAAAACTCCAGTCGCCGGCCGTCGCCTCGTCCATCTGCGTCTTGCGTACGTCCTTGTAATGGACGTGGCTGATGCGCGCCTTGTAGCGCCGGGCGAGGTCGGCCGGATCGGCGCCGCCCCAGGTCGCGTGTCCGGTGTCGAGCAGCAGGTTCGCCGGCGGCTTCGTATGGGCCATCAAGGCGTCGATGTCTCCCTGCGACTGGACGATCGTCCCCATGTGATGGTGGTAGCAGAGCTTCAAGCCGTCGCTGGAGAGCAATTCGGCGAGCTCGGTGATCTTCGCGCCATAGATCGGCCAATCGTCCGCCTTCATCGCTGGGCGTCGCGACAAGGGCTTCGCCCGCTCGCCATGAATCGTGTTCGACGTCTCCGCGACGATAAAGACGCTCGTCCCCATTGTTTTGAGAAGATCGCGATGCGATTTGGCGAGATCGAATTCCTCGCGCGCCGAACGCTTGAGCAATTCGATCGAATGCCAGCCGCCGATGCAAGCCAGGCCGAATGGGGCGAGCGCCGCCTTCAGGGCCGGCGCCTGGCGCGGGAATTTGTTGCCGAGCTCCATGCCTTCAAAGCCGGCCGCTTTGGCTTCGGCAAGGCAGGCCTCGAGCGGCGTCTCGCCGCCGATCTCCTGCAAATCGTCGTTGGACCAGCCGATCGGATTGGCGCCAAGCCGGATCGCCATGGCCTTAATCTCCCACCCGTTGGTCGGCCAACGCGGTCTCGTAATTTTTTCGCGCCGCGACGACGGTCTCGCGGTTCGAGACCGCCGGCACCGCAACGTCCCACCAGAAGCCGCCGGCGTCGGTGACGATCATCGGATCGGTGTCGATGACGATGACCTGGGTCGTGGCGGCCATGCGCGCATCGGCGAAGGCCGCCTCCAGTTCGCCGATCGATTTGACCTTGGTCGCGCCCGCGCCGAGGCTGCGCGCATGAGCGGCGAAGTCGATGTCGGGCAAGGTCTCGTGCTTGGCGTCGCGCAACAGATTGTTGAACGAAGCTCCGCCGGTCGCTCGCTGCAGGCGGTTGATGCAGGCGAAGCCGCGATTGTCGTTGACGACGATGATGAGCTTGAGGCCGAGCATCACGGAGCTTGCGATCTCGGAATTCATCATCAGATAGGAGCCGTCGCCGAGGAAGGCGACGACCTCGCGATCGGGATGGGCGATCTTGACGCCGAGCGCGCCGGCGATCTCGTATCCCATGCAGGAATAGCCGTATTCGGCGTGATAGCCGAGCGGCGCGCCGGATCGCCAAAGCTTGTGCAATTCGCCGGGCAGGCCGCCGGCCGCGCAGACGACGATGTCGGAGGGCTTGCCGGCGCGCATCAATGCGCCCAACACCTGGGCGTCGGACGGGGCTTCGGAATTGGTCGTTGCAGTGTATCGCGCGGCGGTCTTGCTCCATTCGTCCTTCGCCTTGGCGGCTTGCGCCGACCAGGCGTCCGGCGCCTTCCAGTCACCGAGCGCCGCGCCGAGCGCGCCGATCCCGGCGCGGGCGTCGGCGACGAGCGGCAAGGCGCGGTGCTTGGCCGCATCGAACACTTGGGCGTTGAGCCCGATGAAACGACGCTGCGGGTTCTTGAACAGAGCCCATGACCCGGTCATGAAGTCCGCGAGCCTTGTGCCGACCGCGAAAATGACGTCGGCTTCCTCTGCGCATTTGTTGGCCGCGCTGGTGCCGGTGACGCCGACGCCGCCAAGCGAAAGCGGATGGTCGATCGGCGTCGCCGACTTGCCCGCCTGTGTCTCGGCGACCGGAACGCCGCGCTTCTCGCAAAAGGCGAGCAGCTCCTTTTCGGCCCCGGAGTACAGCACGCCGCCGCCGCAGATGGCGAGCGGCTTCTTGGCGCTGCGGAGCAGCGCTGCGGCCTCGCGCAATTCATGCGGATCCGGCCCCTGCCGACGCTGGCGATGCATGCGCTCCTCGAAGAAGCTTTCCGGATAGTCATAGGCCTCGGCCTGAACGTCCTGGCAGAAGGCGATGGTGACGGGGCCGCATTCGGCGGGATCGGTCAGGACCGCGACGGCGCGGGTCAGCGCCGGCACGATCTGCTCGGGCCTGGTCATACGGTCGAAATAGCGCGAGACCGGCTTGAAGCAATCGTTGGCGCTGACGGCGCCGTCGCCGAAATCCTCGACCTGCTGCAGGACCGGATCGGGCCGGCGATTGGCGAAGATGTCGCCCGGCAGAAAGAGGACCGGCAAGCGATTGACATGTGCGGTCGCGGCGGCGGTGATCATGTTGGTCGCGCCGGGGCCGATCGAACTCGTGCAAGCCATCATGCGACGGCGCCGCATCGCTTTGGCGTAGGCGACGGCGGAAAGACCCATCGCCTGCTCGTTGTGCGCGCGATAGGTCGGCAGGATGTCCTGCACGCCTTGCAGCGCCTCGCCGAGGCCGGCGACATTGCCATGGCCGAAAATCGCAAAGACGCCGGCGAAGAGCCGGACCTTTTCGCCGTCGACCTCGGTCATCTGCTGAGCGAGAAAGCGTACGGTCGCCTGCGCGGCGGTGAGTCGGATGGTTTTCACGGGCGGAACTCCGTTGCTGCTTCTTAAATCGTCACGCCGAGCGCTGTGGTCGAAGAACGCGCAAAGGGGACGGCAGGACCGCGTCGATCCAGTCGCTGATCGCCTCCCGCCTTCGCTGGTAAAAGATGCCGACAAAGATCACGCCAAGCCCGATGAGGGAGACGATGAACGAGAAGGCGAGAACATCCTTGAAGACATCGAAGGCGAGATAGCCGAGATAGGTCGCAACGCCGATCGTTCCGAGCACGGCGTAAATCCGCCGATCGAGAAAGATCGCGAAGGCGATCAGCGCGATGTTGAAGACGCAATAGATCGCCTTGCCGATCTCGGCCGCGTCGGACGAGGCGGTGATGGCGCCCCAGAACGCCAGCGCGCCAGACAAATGAAGCCAGAAACCGAAATCGTCGGCGAATGGTCGTTTCAGGTCGAGACCCCAGGCGAGGAGGATCATCGCAGCCCCGAAATAGAGCGAAACGCGCCGCCGCACTTCCCACTCCGAAAGCCAATCGCTCGGCGCATGGAGCCGGATGAGAAGAGCGGCCAGATCCATCGACATGAACCAGAGCGCGACCGCAGCGACCATCAAGATGAAAGGGAACGGGAAGAACCGCAGCGCCAGAGCCGCAGCGACGATCGTCCCGGCCTCCATATAGACCCAGCTCGCATTGATGAGCGGAAAGAAGGACTGATAGTCCTTCGGCTTGTCGCCCGACCACAGATCGAGCGCGTCCTGAACGCCGTAGATCGCCAGCGGCGTCATCGCGACTGCGACGGCGATCGAGAGGCCGGCGGGCGTGCGCAAATCCGGCCAGCGCCACAGATAGGCGCCCAGGGCGACAAAGCCGGCGCCGTAAATGAGCGCGGTCGCGGTCAGGGCGTAGCCGCCGAGCGCATTGAAGGCGGCATTGGAGAAAAGTCCCATGGCCGACATGACGAGCAACGCGCCGGCGTAATAGAGGACGTGGGTCACGTCGAATTTCCGCGCAGGCCCGTTCGCGGCCGGCGCGGCTTGCCGCGACAGGGTTTCTCTCGATTGCAGGAAAGCGGCCAGTCGATCGCGAACGACGGCGTCGATGACGCCGGCCTCGACCGCCGCCTGCAAATCGCTGTTCTCGATCATGCAACCTTTCCCGCCCGCGCGTCCGCCGGCGTTTCCGCCGCCGCGTCGCGCCAAGCTTCGCACAATCTGGCGAAACTGTCGGCCATGCGCTGCACCGCCTCGTCGTCGCCGATCGATCCGGCGAACCAGGCCAGCGCCGGCTCGGCGAAGATCGTGCGCCCGACCGCGAAGCCTTTGACATGGCTGCAGCGTCGCGCCAGGCGAAATGCGCTGGCCAAATCTTCCTCGGCCGCCTCGAGGCCCAGCAGGACAATGCCGCGGCAAAACGGATCATGCGCATCGATGACGCGAGCGATATTCGTCCAAGCCGCATGGCTCGCCTGGCTCTCGAGCTTCCACCAGTCCGGCTTGATCCCGATCTGATAGAGACGCTCGACCACCCGCGAAATCGTCTTGTCGTCGATCGGCCCGTGCTTGCCGGCGATGATTTCGATGAGGAGTTCGCGCCCGATCGTGCGAGCCGCGTCATGGAGGCGCAGCAATTCGCGCTCCTGTCGCGCCTTCATCTCCGGCGTATCGTCGGGATGGTAGAAGCACAGGGCCTTGATCGTATGACCGATCGGCCATTCGATCAGCTTGGCGCCGAGCGAGCCGCCGAATTCGAAATCGAGCGGCCGCGCGCCGGGGTCCTCGACCGGACGGCCGATCCAAAAGCCGAGGTCGGCGGCTCGAAACAGCGCTTCGCGGCCATATTTTCCGTCGAGCAGCATGCCGAAGCCCGGCCGGCCCGCCGCGACCTTGGCCGCCGCATCCACCGCCAGGCGCTTGAAGGCGCTGATCCGCTCGCGCGGCGCCTTGGCGTCGTCCGCGATCTTTTCGAGCTGGGCTCGGTGGTCGATGGCGAGGGCCATCAGGGCGCCGGGTTGCGGCCGACGCGTCGTCGCCCAATGGATATGGTTCAGTGTTTCGTCATGGCGCAGCGCGCGATGCGACGAGCCGTGCTTCAGGAAATGGCGCAGCTCGGGATAGGTCAGATATTCCGCCGAACAGAGCAGCCGCGAGACTGCGAAAGCGCCGCCGGCGTTGGCGTAAGCGCAGCAGGTTTCGATCGGCTCGTCGCCCAGCCATCCGCGCAGGAAGCCGGACATGAAAGCATCGCCCGCGCCGAGCACATTATAGACCTCGACCGGGAAGCCGGGACCTTTGAGCCCTTCCTCGATCGTCGCCGGGATCGGTCCGGGGAAGACGACGCAGCCCATCGGGCCGCGCTTCATGACGATCGTCGCCGCGCTCAAAGCGCGCACGGCTTTCAGCGAGGCGTAAGGATCATCGACGCCGCCGGCGATCATCAGCTCTTCTTCGGTGCCGACGACGAGATCGCATTGCGGCAGAATTTTTTGCAGCCGCGCCGTCACATCGCCGGATTTGATGTAGCGCTCCTCGCCCGCGCCGTGGCCGGCAAGGCCCCAGAGATTGGGGCGATAGTCGATGTCGAAAACGATTTTGCGGCCGTGCTTCTTGGCGTAGCGGATGGCGAGGTTCTGGGCCGCCGCGGTATTGGCTGCGGCGAAATGCGTTCCGGTGACGACGATCGCCTTGGCGCTGGCGATGAAAGCTTCGTCGATGTCGCCTTCATCGAGAGCGCTGTCCGCGCAATTGTCGCGATAGAAGATGAGCGGAAAGGTCTTGTCGTCGCGAATGCCGAGGATGACCAGCGAGGTCAGGCGCCGGGGGTCGGTGTGAACGCCGGAGACGTCGACGCCCTCGCGGGCGCATTGCTCGCGGACGGCCCGGCCCATGTGTTCGTCGCCGACCCTGGTGATGAGGCCGCTTTTCAGGCCGAGGCGCGCCGTGCCGATGGCGATATTGGTCGGGCAGCCGCCGACGGCCTTGGAGAAGCTCGCCATGTCTTCGAGCCGGCCGCCGACCTGCGCGCCGTAGAGATCGATCGAGGATCGTCCGATGCAGATAACGTCGAGGGTCGGGGCGGCGCTCACGAGGAACTATCTCCTAGCCTTGCAGGACGGTGCGCTGTCTCGCTTCACGGTTCGATTGGCGGATCGCTGACGCCGATAATCGTCTGGTCGAAGTCGATATTGGCGCCGGTCATCAGGCCCGATTCGTCGGAGGCGAGAAAAGCGCAGGCGCGGGCGACTTCGTTCGGATCGATCAGGCGACCGAACGGACGGGTTTTAGCCGCTTCGGCGAGCCAACCCTCCTTTGCGCCGTGGTACGTCTTCATGATCCGGTCTTCGCCGGGCGTCGCCATCCAGCCAATGTTGAGGCCGTTGACGCGAATGCGGAACTTGGTCAGCGAGTGAGCGACGTTGCGGGTCAGGGTCGCCAGCGCGCCTTTGGACGAACAATAGGCCGCGATGAAGGGTTGGCCGCCATGAGCCGACATCGATTGGATGTTGACGATCGAGCCGTGAATTTTCTCGCGGCGCATGATTTTCGCCGTCTCCTGCATCAGGAAGAACGGCGCGCGCACGTTGACGTTGAAAATCTCGTTGAAGCGCTCTTCGGTCGTTTCGAAAATATTGCCGCGGTCGGAGACGCCGGCCGCGTTGATGAGTACGTCGACGCGCCCAAAGCGGCGCTCGGCCTCGGCGACGACCTTGCGGCAATCGGCGACGAGGCCGAGATCGGCCTTTACGAAGGAAATAGGGCAACCCGCCGCCTCGATTTCGGCGGCGACCCGGGCGCCGTTCTTTTCGTTGCGCCCGCAAATGACGAGACCCGCCGCGCCGCGCACGGCGAAGAGACGGGCGATGGCTTCGCCAACGCCTTGCGAACCGCCGGTGATGACGGCGACTTTGCCGGAAAGACTTGCCTGGCCCGAATGGTCAGCCTCTTTGGGCTTGGGCTCGCTCGTCATGACGTTTCCTCTTTGAGTGTCAGACTAGTTGGTTCATATCGGCCGCGGAAGCATGGGCCGCGCCCGGGGCGTAAGGAGATTCGCCAAGCGATTGGCATGAGATCAGCGAAGCGGTCTCGGCCATGCATGCTCGTTATGAAACAAAAATTCTATTCACAAGTCAAGTTGGAACAGTTATTCTTTTTCTGACCAAGGACCCATCGACGCGGGAGGAGACCTATGCGGTTTGGCATCATCGGCGCTGGCCGGATCGGCAAGATCCATGCGGGGAATATCGCGGCGCGCAAGGACTGCGAATTGCGCCTGATCGCCGACGCCGATCAGGCCGCTGCCGAGGCGCTCGCCGCCGCGACGGGGGCAAAAGTCGCCGGCATCGAGACGATCATGGCCGCCGCCGACATCGACGCGGTGGCGATCTGCGCGCCGACCGACGTGCATGCCGATCTCATCGAAAAAGCGGCGCGCGCCAAGAAGGCGGTCTTTTGCGAGAAGCCGGTCGATCTCGACGCCAATCGCATTAGGGAATGTTTGAAAGTGGTCAAGGACGCCGGCGCGCCGCTGATGATTGGCTTCAACCGGCGCTTCGATCCGAATTTCGCCGCCGTGCGCCAGCGCATCGGCGAAGGGGCGATCGGCGCGGTCGAGATCGTCCAGATCACTTCGCGCGACCCGGCGCCGCCGCCGGCGTCCTACATTGCGCGCTCGGGCGGGCTCTATCGCGACATGATGATCCACGACTTCGACATGGCGCGCTTCCTTCTCGGCGAGGAGCCAGTCGTCGTCTGCGCTTTTGGCGCAGCGCTGGTCGACAAGGCGATCGGCGAGGCCGGCGACGTCGACACTGCGGTTGTCATCTTGCAGACCAAATCCGGCAAGGTCGCCGAAATCTCCAATTCGCGCCGCGCGACCTATGGCTATGACCAACGCATCGAAGTCCATGGCGCGAAAGGCATGTTGCGCGCCGAAAATGTCTACGAAAGCACAGTGCAATTCGCCGGCGCGCAGGGCTTTGCCGGCGACAAGGTCCTCAACTTCTTCCTCGAACGCTACGCCGGCGCGTATCGCGACGAGATCGCCGCTTTTGTGACCGCCGTCTTGTCAGGCAAGGCGCCGAGCCCGAGCGGCGATGACGGGCTGCGCGCGCAATTGCTCGCCGACGCCGCCGATCTATCGCGGCGGACGGGGCAAAGCGTGAAGCTTTGAGTGGGCGGTGGGCCATAGG
>DASZFX010000245.1:0-3876 GCA_035939375.1 Roseiarcus sp. | reverse complement strand
TCGAATTTGCGCGCTTTGGCGCGGTTCGACGCCGACAAGCTCGCAGCGATGAGCGGCGCGGCGCGCTCGGGCGATCTCCTCGGCGAAGGTCATCTCGCCTTCACCGTCGATCCCGGCGCCGGCATGTCGCGCTATCAGGGGATCATCGCCCTCGACGGCCAGGGGCTCGAAGCGGCGGCGCACCAATATTTCCAGCGCTCCGAGCAAATCCCGACCCTGGTGCGCCTTGCCGTCGGCGAGGTCGTCACGCCGGAAGCGGCCCATTGGCGGGCCGGCGGGCTGATGGCGCAGTTCCTGCCCGATTCGATCGAGCGGCGTCGCCAGGCGGATCTCGATCCGGGCGATGCGCCTGAAGGCGCAATGCGGGACGTCGTCGCCGAAGACGACGCCTGGACCGAAGCGCGCGCCCTCGTCGGCACGGTCGAGGACCACGAATTGATCGACCCGACCTTGTCGAGCGAGAGGCTGCTCTACCGGCTGTTTCACGAGCGCGGCGTGCGCGTCTTCCAACAAGGCGATTTGCGCGACGCCTGCCGCTGCTCGGCCGCCCGGATCGATGCGATGCTGCGCAGCTTTTCGGCCGAGGAGCGTCGCGACATGGTCGGCGACGACGGCAAGATCGGCGTCACTTGCGAATTCTGCTCGGTAAAAAGGGTCTTCGAACCGGCCGACTACGACGTCTAAGGGGGCGAGGGTCATCGTACCCTGTCGTTGTGGGTCGCTCTCATTCGGCCGCTTCGCGGCCACCTGCTGCAGCAGGCTTTGCGGGAGAAGGGGCTACTCGCCGCCGCTTGAGTCTCTCAACGCCGACAAAGCGCGCAACGTCGACGAATTCGAAAGCAGCGCGCTTCAGGCCGTGAGCTTCGCTCTCAGCGTTTCAGTACTAAAGCACCCCAGTCGCTTTACTGGCTCACCGCCCCGCTCGTATCGGCTTCAATGTCGAAGGCCGCCGCGAACAGCGCCTTCGTATATTCATTCTGCGGCGCGGCGAAAATGCGCTCCGCCGGGCCGCTCTCGACGACCTTGCCTTGGCGCATGACGATGATCTCGGAGGCGAGGGCGCGCACGACCTTCAGGTCATGCGAGATGAACATATAGGCGAGGGAGCGCCGGCGTTGTAATTCGCGCAACAGATCGACGATTTGCGCCTGCACCGACATGTCGAGCGCCGAGGTCGGCTCGTCGAGCACGACGAATTTCGGATCGAGCGCCATGGCGCGGGCGATGGCGATGCGTTGGCGCTGGCCGCCGGAAAACTCGTGCGGATAGCGATCCATGGTCTTGGGATCAAGGCCGGTGTCGGCGAGCGCTCGCGCCACCGCCTCGCGCCGCGCCGAAGCCTGCATGCCCCTGCGCTGCACGATCAGCCCTTCTTCGACGATTTCCGCGACCGAAAGCCGCGGCGACAGCGAGCCGAACGGATCCTGAAAGACGACCTGCATGTCGCGCCGCAAGGGACGCATCTCCTTCATGCGCAGCGCGTCGATGCGGCGCCCTGCATAGAGGATCGCGCCTTCGGATCGGATCAGCCGCAGAATCGCGAGGCCGAGCGTCGATTTGCCTGAGCCCGATTCGCCGACGACGCCGATCGTCTGGCCCTCCCGGACCGCGATTGTCACGCCGTCGACCGCCTTCACATAGCCGACCGTGCGGCGAAGAAAGCCGCGCTTGATCGGAAACCAGACTTTCACCGCCTCTGCTTCGACGACCGTCGGCGCCTTGGCGTCTAGCGAGGGAGCGCGGCCTTTCGGCTCGGCGGCGAGCAGCATCTTTGTGTAGTCATGCTGCGGATTGGCGAAGATTTCGCTCACCCGGCCTTTCTCGACGATGCGTCCGCGCTGCATGACCGCGACCTCGTCGGCGACTTTGCGTACGATGCCGAGGTCATGGGTGATGAACAGCATCGCCATGTGATGCTTGATTTGCAGGGCTTTGAGCAGTTTCAGGATCTGCGCCTGGATCGTCACGTCGAGCGCGGTCGTCGGCTCGTCGGCGATGAGAAGGTCCGGGCGGTTGGCGAGCGCCATGGCGATCATGACGCGCTGGCGCTGCCCGCCCGACAATTGATGCGGATAGGCGCCGAGGCGCGAAGCCGGATCGACCACACCGACCTCCTCGAGCAATTCGATGACGCGAGCGCGGGTCGAAGCGACCGGGGCGTGCAATTCGATGATTTCGCCGATCTGCCGCTCGATCGTGTGGAGAGGATTGAGCGAGGTCATCGGCTCCTGGAAGACCATGGTCACCGCGCCGCCGCGCAGCGCCCGCAAATCCGCATCCGACGCTCTGAGAACGTCCTCGCCCTTGAAGAGGATTTGACCGGACGGGTGGCTCGCGGCCGGGTAGGGCAACAGTCGGACGGTCGACAACGCCGTCACCGATTTGCCGGAGCCGGATTCGCCGACAAGGGCGAGCGCGCCGCCGCGCTCGAGCTTGAACGAGACGCGGTCGACGACCGTCTCGGAGCGCCCGCCCTGGCGGAAGGCGACCGACAGGTCGCGTACGTCGAGAAGCGGCGCGGCCCCGCTCATTGGAAGGTCTTTCTGGGATCGAAGGCGTCGCGCACCGCTTCGCCGATGAAGATGAGCAGCGACAGGATCAGCGCGACGACAAAGAAGGCGGACAGGCCGAGCCAGGGCGCCGAGAGGTTGGACTTGCCCTGCAACAGCAATTCGCCGAGCGAGGGCGAGCCGGGCGGCATGCCGAGGCCGAGGAAGTCGAGCGAGGTGAGCGTGCCGATTGAGGAATTGACGATGAAGGGCAGGAAGGTCAGCGTCGCCACCATGGCGTTGGGCAGGACGTGTTTGACGATGATCTTGGCGTTGGAGAGGCCGAGCGCCCGCGCGGCGTTGACATATTCGAAGTTCCGCGCCCGCAGGAACTCCGCCCGCACCACATGGACGAGGCTGACCCATGAGAAGAGAAGAAGGATGAAGAGGAGAAGCAGGAAGCTCGGCGCCAAGATCGCCGACAGGATGATGAGGATGTAGAGATGGGGCAGGGAGGACCAGATTTCGATCAGCCGCTGCATCATCAGGTCGAGCCAGCCGCCGAAATATCCTTGCACCGCGCCTGCGGCGACGCCAACGATCGAGGAGACGCCGGCGAGGACGAGGCCGAACACGACCGAGAGGCGAAAGCCGTAGATGACGCGGGCGAGAACGTCGCGGCTTTGATCGTCCGAGCCGAGCCAGTTCCATTCAAGATCGCGACATGAGCCGGGGCCCGTGCGCGCTTTCGCACGCTCCGGATCGCGAGAGTCGATCGCCTTCAGCGCCGCCTGACACTGCTTCTCGCTCAAGGTCCAAGTCGGCGGCGACGGCGCCGGCGTCGGCAACTCGAGATTGTGCGTGTTGTTGGCGAAGCGGATCGGCGGCCAGATCATCCAGCCGTGCGCGGCGATCTCATTGGCGACGACCGGATCGCGATAGTCCGTCTCGGCGAGAAACCCGCCGAATTTCTCTTCCGGATAATTGACGAAAATCGGGAACAGAATCTCGCCCTTGTAGGAGGCGACGATCGGCCGGTCGTTGGCGACGAATTCGGCGCAAAGGGAGAAAGCAAAGAGTACGGCGAAAATCCAGGCCGACCAGTAGCCGCGGCGGTTGCGGCGGAAATTGTCGAGCCGGCGCCGGCCCATCGGGCCAAGCCGCAGCACGCCGCGCGGGGCGGTCTGCGGGGGCGCCAGGGTTGAAGCGTCCAACGCTCTAGACCTCCCGCGTCTCGAAATCGATGCGCGGATCGATCCAGGTGTAGGTGAGGTCGGAAATGAGATTCACGACAAGGCCGAGCAGGGAGAAGATATAGAGATTGCCCAGGACGACCGGATAGTCGCGATTGATCAAGGAATCGTACGAGAGGTAGCCGAGGCCGTCG
>DASZFX010000244.1:0-7882 GCA_035939375.1 Roseiarcus sp. | reverse complement strand
ACGACCTTGGCCGGATCGACGATGCCGGCCTCGATCATGTCGACATAGGATTCGGCCTGGGCGTTGAAACCGAAGGTCTGCGACTTGTTCTCGAGGACCTTTCCAACCACGATCGAGCCCTCGACGCCGGCGTTCTCCGAGATCTGGCGGATCGGCGACTCCAGCGCCTTCACCACGATGTTGATGCCGGCCTGCTCGTCGGCGTTCTCGCTTTTCAGCTTGCCGACCGCTGTCTTGGCCCGCAGGAGGGCGACGCCGCCGCCGGGAACGATGCCTTCTTCGACCGCCGCGCGGGTGGCGTTGAGCGCGTCGTCAACACGGTCCTTCTTCTCCTTGACCTCGACTTCGGTCGCGCCGCCGACGCGAATCACCGCGACGCCGCCCGCGAGCTTGGCGAGGCGTTCCTGGAGCTTTTCCTTGTCGTAGTCGGAAGTCGTCTCCTCGATCTGCGCCTTGATCTGGCCGACGCGGCCTTCGATGTCGGTCTTCTTGCCGGCGCCGTTGATGATCGTGGTGTTCTCCTTCTCGATCCGCACCCGCTTGGCGCGGCCGAGCATCTGCAGCGTCACGTTCTCAAGCTTGATGCCGAGATCCTCCGCGATCATCTGGCCGCCGGTGAGGATGGCGATGTCCTCGAGCATCGCCTTGCGGCGATCGCCGAAGCCCGGCGCCTTGACGGCCGCGACCTTGAGGCCGCCGCGCAGCTTGTTGACGACGAGGGTCGCCAGAGCTTCGCCCTCGACGTCCTCGGCGATGATGACCAACGGCTTGCCGGTCTGCACGACCGATTCGAGGACCGGCAGCATCGGCTGCAACGAGGAGAGCTTCTTTTCGTGGATGAGAATGTAGGCGTCCTCGAGTTCGGCGACCATCTTCTCGGCGTTGGTGATGAAATAGGGCGAGAGATAACCGCGGTCGAACTGCATGCCCTCGACGACGTCGAGTTCGGTCTCGAGGCTCTTGGCCTCCTCGACCGTGATGACGCCCTCGTTGCCGACTTTCTGCATCGCCTTTGCGATCATGTCGCCGATCGACTTGTCGCCGTTGGAGGCGATCGAGCCGACCTGGGCGACCTCGGCGCTGTCCTTGATCTTCTTGGCGCGCTTGGCGATGTCCTTGACCGCTTCGTCGACGGCGAGATCGACGCCGCGCTTCAGGTCCATTGGATTCATGCCGGCGGCGACATATTTGGCGCCTTCCCTGACGATCGCCTGGGCGAGCACGGTGGCGGTTGTGGTGCCGTCGCCCGCGGTGTCATTGGTCTTGGAGGCGACTTCGCGCACCATCTGCGCGCCCATGTTCTCGAACTTGTCCTCGAGCTCGATCTCCTTGGCGACGGTGACGCCGTCCTTGGTGATGCGCGGAGCGCCGAAGGATTTGTCGAGCACGACATTGCGGCCCTTGGGGCCGAGGGTGACCCTCACCGCATTGGCGAGGATGTCGACGCCGCGCAACATGCGTTCGCGAGCGTCGGCTGAAAAACGTACGTCTTTGGCTGCCATTGTTCAAAACTCCCGACCCAAAAAGGGTCCTGATAAGACTTAGATTGCTGGAGCGGCTTTTTGGGTCAGCCGACGACCCCCATGATGTCGGATTCTTTCATGATCAAGAGCTCCTGGCCGTCGATCTTGACCTCGGTGCCCGACCATTTGCCGAACAGCACCTTGTCGCCCTTCTTGACGTCGAGCGGCGTCAGCTTGCCGGTCTCGTCGCGCCCTCCGGGCCCGACGGCGATGATTTCGCCTTCTTGCGGCTTCTCCTTGGCGGTGTCCGGGATGATGATGCCGCCTTTCGTCTTCTCCTCGCCCTCGAGGCGACGGACGACGACGCGGTCATGCAGGGGACGGAACTTCATGTGTTGAGCTTCCTATCTCGATTGCGCGAGGGCCCGTTGACCGGGCCGGTTTCGTCTCGTTAAATACTGTTAGCACTCGCCTAGATCGAGTGCTAACGGCGCGGAAATAAGGGCGCGCGAAACGCCCGTCAAGGCGTGAAGCGGCAATATTTTGGCGTGGTTTAGGGCAGGCGAGGAGGCTGTTGCGCGCCCCAGCGCGAGGTCAGGCGGCGAGGAGCCGCTGGACTTCGCTCACCAAGTCCTTGAGATGGAAGGGCTTTGAGAGGATGCGCGCGTCTTTTGGCGCGTTGTTGTCGGGATTGAGCGCAACGGCGGCGAAACCGGTGATGAACATCACCTTGATTTCGGGGTCGAGCTCGGTCGCCCGGCGGGCGAGTTCAATCCCGTCCATTTCCGGCATGACGATGTCGGTCAGCAGCAGCTCGAAAGGCTCTTCGCGCAGACGATTATAGGCGGATAGGCCATTGTCGAATGAGGCGACATCGTAGCCGGCGTTCTGCAGCGCTTTGACCAGAAAGCGGCGCATATCGTTGTCGTCCTCGGCCAAGAGGATTTTGGTGCCCAATTCGCCCTGCGCGCTCATCCCAGCCTGCCCCTCATATGCTGATTAACCAATCGCCGATCTGAGTAAAAATCGAGTGAAAACTTCAGGACTATGTTGTGGCGCGTCGGTCGGAGCATCTCCTTGCCCTCAATTCTGTTGGTCGTGGCGTCTCGATTCCGGCCACCCCTTGTCCTTGCGACCGCTCTGGCGCATTTTCGGCGCCAGCCCGATCGTGACGCGTTTTGGCGCAAGTTCCAAGATCGGTTCTGTGAGATGATGTCGCGCATGGCGCTGGCGACGGCGCGGCCCTGGAAGGGGCTGAGGACGAGGCCCGATGAACACTGGCGGAACGGATGCGGGCCTCGAATTCGAAGCGCCCTATGTGATCATCGAGCCGCCTCGCCTCACAACGCCTCTGGTGATCAATTCGCCGCACTCCGGCCGGATCTATCCGCGTCGCTTTCTCGATCGCTCGCGGCTCGACGGGCTGACGCTTCGCCGCTCGGAAGATGCTTTCGTCGACGAATTGCTCGCCCCCTGCGTCGCGCTCGGCGCGCCGCTGATGGCGGCGAATTTTCCCCGCGCCTATCTCGACGTCAATCGCGAGCCTTACGAACTTGATCCTTTGATGTTCGAGGGCCGCCTGCCGGCTTTCGTCAACACCCGCTCGCTGCGCGTCGCCGGCGGTCTCGGCACGATTCCGCGCGTTGTCGGCGAGGCTCAGGAGATATATTGCGAATCGATACCGGTCGCCGAGGCGATGGAGCGCATCGCTAAGCTTTACGCCCCTTATCACGGCGCCCTGCGCGGTCTCATCGAGAGAGCCGCGACCCATTTCGGCGTCGCGGTTCTGCTCGATTGCCATTCGATGCCGTCGAGCGTCGCCGAGAGCGCTGCGCCGGACTTCGTCATCGGCGATCGCTATGGCGCCAGCGCCAGCCTCTGGATGATCGAGGCTCTCGAACAGGCGCTTCGTCGCTTCGGCTATTCGGTGCGGCGAAACAAGCCTTACGCCGGCGGCTTCATCACCGAGCACTATGGCGTGCCGGCAAGCCGCCGCCACGCCGTGCAGGTCGAGATCAACCGAGCCCTTTACATGGACGAGCGTACGGTCGCGAAATCGGACCGCTGGCCGGAGCTTGCCGCCAATCTGCGAGCGGTTGTTGAGCAATTGGTGCTTCGCATCGCGCGCGAGATCGCGCGGCCGCCGATAGCGGCGGAATAGATAGGGCAATTATTTGCAGCGTGGGCAAAGGCTCGCGGCGAGGGCGCAGCTTGACGAGGGCCGGGGCTTTGCAATCGCTGGAAAAAAGGAGGCCGCCTGTGTCGCCACAAGCGGCCCAAGTCTAGGGAGGAAACGCCCAAGGAGGGCATATGCGGCAGGTCATGCCGCACCGCAACAATATCAAACTGCGCCGCACCAAATGCAAGAGAAATTTTAGGATGCGGTGGAAAAAGCGTTTTTGTTCCCACAAAACGAAAGGATCCGCGGTCGGCGGCGGAGGCCTCGCTGGCGGCGCGAACGCCCGACAAAACAGGTATTTATATGACTATTTCATCGCCCCGCGCCCGGTTAGCCTAATCAAATAGGTATAGGACATATGCAAATTTCGCAGGAGCGCTCGGCATGACCGCCATTGATTTTTCAGGCTTTGTCGATCGTCTCGCGCAGGCCTCGGCGGAAGTGATTCTGCCGTTCTTCCGCAGCGCGATCGGCGCCGAGGATAAGTCGGCAGGCGGCGCATTCGATCCTGTCACCGAGGCCGATCGCGCCGCGGAGGTCGCGATGCGGCGCCTGATTGCGCAGGCTTTTCCCGCTCATGGCGTCATCGGCGAGGAATATGGGGCAGAACGGGCCGACGCCGAATATGTCTGGGTGCTCGATCCGATCGACGGGACCAAATCCTTCATCTCCGGCCTGCCGACCTGGGGTACGCTGATCGGCCTGATGCATCGCGGACGGCCGGTCTATGGCATGATGTCGCAGCCGTTCACCCGGGAGCGCTATTTCGGCGATGGCGCCAGCGCCGGTTGGCGCGGGCCGACTTCGACGGGACAGAGCCCTCGCGGCGACAGCGGCAGTCGCGCCTTGCACGTACGTCCCTGCGCCGCGCTCGCCGAAGCGACGCTCATGACGACATCCCCGCAAATGTTCGACATTGCCGAAACGCCGGCTTATCGCCGCGTCGAGGACAAGGTCAGGCTCGCTCGCTACGGCGCCGATTGCTACGGCTATTGCGTTCTCGCCGCCGGGCTGATCGACATCGTGATCGAGGCCAGTCTAAAGCCGCATGACATCGTCGCCTTGGTGCCGATCGTCGAGGGCGCGGGCGGCATTGTCACGACGTGGACTGGTGACGATCCGGCGCAAGGCGGACGCATCGTCGCGGCGGGCGACAAGCGCCTTCATGCGGAGGCGTTGCAGCTTTTGGCGATGTGACTCTTGGCAGCCGTGAATATTGGCGACGTGAATTCTGGCGATGCCAATCTCGGTGCGACCCGCCGAGCGCTCTCAAGCGCCGGGATCGAATGGCGTTTCGACGAAGAGGCGCTGAGGCGCAGCTTCACGGCCGGTTTGCGACCCCCCGAAGAGGCTCGCCGCCCAGCCGATCGCAAATCCCGCCGCAGCGCCCGCCATCGCGAAGGCCGGCGCGCGAGCGATGGGCAGGGTCCAGTCGTTCGCCCAGGCTAACCCTCCGATCGCCGCAACGCTCGCGAAAAGCGCTGCAGTGGCATTGGCGGCGCGGGCGCGCGAGGAGACCGCCAAAGCCAGGGCCGGCCCGAGAAAAGCCAGAGAAAGCGTTGCGGCCAGGAGGAGCGCCTCGCCGGGATCCAGCGCCCGTTTCAGGGTAAGCGCGGCGTCGATCGCAACGGCAAGGAGCGCCAGGCCGCGCGAGCGCGCAAGGCGCCGGCTCGCCAACACGCTCTCATAGCCATAAGCCGAATCCGCGCTCATGGCTCGCGAGGCGGTATGCACGCCGGCCGCCGCGCAGACCAGCGCGCAAATCAGAAGCGCGCTCGCATGAATGCTCCGCGCGGCCGCGCTGTCCTGGGTCTGCCAAAACGGCGCGCCGATCGCATAAGCAGCCGCGAAGAGCGCGACGAGCGTTGCGCCCAATATGCCTGCGCGCCTGGCCTGGCGTCCCGAGTGACTGGCGAAAGCGCCGGTGGAAAGGGGCGGCAGGATGGCGGCGCCAAGGGCGATCGCCGCTTCGTCGAGCCCATTGGCCGGGAAGGCGCCGGCCCGCTCCGCAAAGGCTCGAGCGAGGGTTGCCGTGAGTTCCGCCCCACCGCCGAGGAGCGGCGCGCCTGAACCCGCATCGACCATGAGACGCAAGCCAATCGGCAAGAACAGCACCAGCGCGATCACGCCGGCTGCCGCCGCTGCGACCCAGAGCAGTCCGGCGAGGCCGCCCGGCGCAACGATCAGCACGACGATCACGCCGACCGCCGCGATCGCCCCGTCGCGTGAGACGCCCAGAAGGCCCGGCAGGGCGTCGGCGGCGACCCCGTACCCTCCCGCTCCGATCAAAACGCCGATCCCGAAATAGGCGAGCGCGAGGACGAAGCGAAGCAGCCGGCTGTTGAATCGCGCCGCCACAACATCGCTCAGCGAAGACGCCCCGGTCCTTCGCGCCAGCGGCCCAATGACCACAGCCGCAAGAAAGAAGCCCGCGGCCAGCGCAGCCAGATGCGGCGCGCCGACGCGGGTCCCTTGCTCGGCGGTCACGACAAGGCCGACGGCGATAGCGGCGAGGGCCGCGGCGCCATAGCGCGTCGCGCCGGCTTGATCGGCCGTGCAAAAGGCCGCGATCCGCGTCGTGCGCAAAAGCGCGCCGATCAGCACGACAGCGCCGAGGACCAGGACCGGCCCAAGGACGCGCACCAGGCCGTCCGGCGCGCCGATGCGCTCCAGGAGGAAGATCAGTCCGACGCCGATCAGGTAGGCGGCCGCCGCGAAAATCGCGCGACCGTCGACCCGCGCCTGCGAAATCGCGCTGCGATCGTCCATATGCGCCCTCTCGTTTGCGCCAAAGCGCGTCAGGCCGCGCCCCTTGAGCGATATTCGGCGAAGGAGACGCCCGCCGCAACGCCTTTAGCGCTCAGCGCCACATCGCGCGCATCCTTTCAGCGAGATCGACGCGCGGGCCGTCCGCCGACGCACGCGCCGCCTCATTCTGCGGCGCCGGCCAAGCGGCCTGATCGAAGAGATTTAGCAATTTCGGCGGCAGAAAGCGCGTCCGGCTCGCATAGTCGTGCTTGTCGCCGCCGCGCGGCTGATTGTGCACATAGAAGCGCTGTGGGACGACCAGCGTCAGCTCATCGCGCGCCCTGGTCATGGCGACATAGAGCAGGCGACGCTCCTCTTCGAGTTCGTCGCGCGAACCGATCGCGAGGTCCGAGGGAATGCAGCCGTCGACGACGTTGAGGACGAAGACGGAGCGCCATTCCTGACCTTTTGCCGAATGGATGGTCGAGAGGATCAGATAGTCCTCGTCGCGATGGGGCGGCCCGGCTTCGTCGCTTGTCGCGTCCGGCGGATCGAGCGTCAATTCGGCGAGGAAACGCTCGCGCGAAGGGTACGTCGCGCCGATGCGCTCCAAGGCGTCGAGATCGGCGAGCCGGGGGGCGAAATCGTCGAAACGGCGCTCGACATGCGGGCGAAGCCATTGCACGACCTGGCCGAGATCGGCCGGCCACTGGCTGGCCGCGGCAAGGTCGCGCAGCACTTGCGCGAAAGGCTTGAAATCGGCCGCGGCTCGCGCCGGCGCTTCCCATTCAAGCAGCGAGGCGAAACCGTCCTGCCGCTCCGCCGCCGCCACGATGCGCTCGGCGCTGGCCGGCCCGACGCCGGGCAACGTCAAGGCGACGCGAAAGCCGGCGATGCGGTCGCGCGGGTTTTGCGCGAACCGCAGCATGGCGAGCGCGTCTTTCACATGGGCGGCGTCGAGGAATTTTAGCCCGCCGTATTTGACGAAGGGGATGTTGCGCCGCGTGAGTTCAAGCTCGAGGGCGGCGCTGTGGCTCGAAGCGCGAAAGAGCACGGCCTGGGACTTGAGCCGCGCGCCGGCCTCGCGCGCGACAAGAACGCGCGTTGCGACATAGCGCGCCTGATCGATTTCTTCGCCGACGCTCGCCAGAACCGGGCGCGCGCCGCCGGCGCGGTCGGTCCACAACGCCTTGGCGAAGCGTTGCGGCGACAAAGCGATGACGGCGTTGGAGGCTTCGAGGATCGCCCGCGTCGAACGATAGTTCTGATCGAGCGTGACGAGCCGCGCCGGCGGATCAAAGGCGTTCGGAAAGTCGAGGATGTTGCGGATGGTGGCGGCGCGGAACGAATAGATGGCCTGCGCGTCGTCGCCGACCACGGTGAGGCCGCGCCCTTGCGGGCGCAGCGCCAGCACGATCTCGTGCTGCAGCCGGTTGGTGTCTTGATATTCGTCGACAAGGAGATGATCGAAGCGGCCGGCGATCTCGGCGGC
>DASZFX010000243.1:0-11090 GCA_035939375.1 Roseiarcus sp. | reverse complement strand
AGGCTTGTGGCCGTGCCAGGAATTGTCGGCGCGCTTGAAGACGAGCAACGTGCCGCCGTAGGGCGGCACTTCGGCGACGTAATCGTCGAGATTGTCAGGACCGCGCAACAAGCGCAGGCGCCCGGCGTCTTCCTGCCATCGTTCGTTCATGTAGAGGAGGACGGTGATGATCTTTGTGGTCGAGTCGGTATGGATCGCGCCGTCCTTCTCGCGAACAAAGCCGCGTACCGTATACATGGTCGGTCGGCCGGCGAGGTCGATCGCGAATTTGCGCTCGATCGCCGCGCGGAACTTGGCCCCGCGCAGTTCCTCCATCAGCTTTTCGAATTCGCCGTGAATCTTCAGCTCGGCCGGCGGATGCGACCCTGGCCCCGGCACGGCGGGATAATCGGCGACGACGCCTGCGAATTTTTCCGCGCGAATGAAGTCCGGGACCACGACAAAGTCGAACGGATCGCGCTCCAGCTTGGTGCGCTCCAGCAAATCGAAATCGCAGTAGTCCATGACAGGGCTCCAACTCGCGCGAAGCGTCGCGGCTCCACGCAACCCGTTTCGCTTATATCAAGCGCGTGAAAAGCCGACAAATGCGCAAGATGGAATCGCTCTGAACTGCGCTCTTTGTAGGCGCCAGGCGCCGCGCCGCGCAAGGTCGTCGTTTCGTCAGCGGTTCCTTATGCTCACCCCGGGACCGGATTCTCGCTCGCCAGGAAATGCTCGAGCCAGTGAATATCGTAGATGCCGTTTTGGATATCGGCGTTGCGCACCAACGTTCGAAACAAAGGCAAGGTCGTCTCGACGCCGTCGATGATGAATTCGTCGAGCGCGCGGCGCAGACGCAGCAGGGCTTCGTTGCGCGTGCGGCCGTGGACGATGAGCTTGCCGACGAGCGAGTCGTAGTAGGGCGGGATGACATAGTTCTGATAGACCGCCGAATCGACGCGCACGCCGAGGCCGCCGGGCGGGTGATAGTAGGCGATTCGCCCGGGCGAGGGCATGAAGGTGCGCGCATGCTCGGCGTTGATACGGCATTCGATCGCCGCGCCGACGATGCGTACGTCCTTTTGCGCGATGGTCAGGGGCGAGCCGGCGGCGATCTTGATTTGCTCATTGACGAGGTCGATGCCGGTGACCATTTCGGTGACCGGATGTTCGACCTGGATGCGTGTGTTCATCTCGATGAAATAAAAGCGTCCCTCCTCATAGAGAAACTCGACCGTGCCGACGCCGATATAGCCGAGCTCGGCCATGGCCTTGGCGACGATCTTGCCGATCTCCTCGCGCTGCGCGGCGTTGAGCGCCGGCGAGGGGCCTTCCTCCCAGACCTTCTGATGCCGGCGTTGCAACGAGCAATCGCGTTCGCCGAGATGGATCGCCCGTCCGCGGCCGTCGCCGAGTATCTGAATCTCGATATGGCGGGGCTTTTCGAGATATTTCTCGAGATAGACGGCGTCGTCGCCGAAAGCCGCTTTGGCCTCGGTTTTGGCGGTGGCGATCGCGTCGGCGAGATCGGCGGGACCACGCGCGACCTTCATCCCGCGCCCGCCGCCGCCTGCCGCCGCCTTGACCAGAAGCGGATAGCCGATGTCGGCCGCGATGCGGGCGGCTTCCTCGCCGTCTTCGACAGCGCCCGGCGAGCCGGGGACGCAGGGGATGCCAAGCCGCTTGGCGGTGCGCTTGGCCTCGATCTTGTCGCCCATGATCCGGATATGCTCGGGCTTCGGCCCGATGAAGGCGATATTGTGCTCGGCCAAGATTTCGGCGAAGCGCGCGTTTTCGGAAAGAAAACCGTAGCCGGGATGAACGGCGTCGGCGCCGGTGATCTCGCAGGCGGCGAGCAGGGAGGGGATATTGAGATAGCTCTCCCGCGCCGGCGGCGGACCTATGCACACGCTTTCATCGGCGAGCTTGACATGCATGGCGCCGGAATCGGCGGTCGAGTGGACGGCGACCGTCGCGATGCCGAGCTCCTTGGCCGCGCGCAAGATGCGCAATGCGATCTCGCCGCGGTTCGCAATCAGGATCTTGTCGAACATCCGCGATCCTTGATCGGCTTGCTTATCAAGCGGCGCGTTATTCAATGGCGAGCAAAGCCTGGCCATATTCGACAGGCGTTGCGTCCTCGACGAAGATTTCGACGACCTTGCCGGCCTTTGGCGCGAGAATTTCATTGAATGTCTTCATCGCCTCGACAAGCAACACCTTGTCGCCGGCCTTCACGAGGGAGCCGATCTCGACAAAAGGCTTCGCCTCTGGGCTCGCTCTCCGATAGGCGGTCCCGACCATCGGCGATTTGACCAGGCCGGGATGGTCGGGGGGCGTCGCGCCAGTCGCCGCTGCGGCGATCGGCTCCTGGCCAGGCGGGGCGGCGGGCGCCGCGACCATTGGGGGCGCAACGAAGGTCGCCAGGGGCGCCGCCGCTCTTTCGCGCGCGACCCTGACGCGCAACCCCTGATGCTCGATCTCGACCTCGCTCAAATCATGCTGACCAGCTATTTTGGCGAGCGCGGCGACGATCGAAAGGTCGAGAGCGTTCTGCGACGCTTCGCTCGCGGCGCTGATTTTGCCTTGCGGCTTCATCGTTGCTGTCCCGTCTGGTCTGCGTCGGCGAGAACGTAAGAATAATGAAGACTTGGGCAAGTATAAAGACTCGGGCAAGTATAAAGACTTGGCCCGCCCGCTTCTGGAAGCTTTGCGTCGGGGCAATTCAGGAGGCTGTCGGCCTTCATCTCTCGCCTGGATTACGCGGCCCGCCGCCGCTCAAAGGAGGGGTCCTATAGCTAAAACGGCAGACGAAAGAAAGGGCGCGACCCACTGTCATCCACGCCGAAAACCTCGTTCGGCCCGCCCGAGCGGGCCAAGTCGATCGACCCTCGCCCTTGCGCGCTTCTATCGAGGGGCCGATGATTGCGGCCTTTTTGGGGGAGGGCTTTCATGCGGGCGATCCGGATTCACGAGGTCGGGGGGCCCGAAGCCTTACGGCTCGAGGATGTGCAATTGGCGCCGCCCGGGCCGGGAGAGGCGAGGGTGCGTCATCACGCTGTCGGCCTCAACTATCTCGACGTCTATTACAGGCAAGGGGTTTATCCGACGCCGAGGCCGTTCACGCCGGGCAGCGAAGGCGCAGGCGAAATCACCGAACTCGGCAAAGGCGTCAAAGACTTCAACGTCGGCGACCGGGTCGTCTACGTCGCCTCGCCCGGCTCCTACGCCGAAGAGCGTAATGTCGAGACCAAATTCCTCGTCAAGCTGCCGAAGGCCATTTCTTATGAGACCGGCGCGGCGGCCATGCTCAAGGGTCTCACGGCGCAATATCTCCTGCGCCAGACCTATCGCGTCAAGAAGGGCGACGTCATCCTGGTCCACGCCGCCGCGGGCGGCGTCGGCCAGATCCTCTGCCAATGGGGCAGGGCGCTTGGCGCAACCGTCATCGGCACAGTCGGCACTCCGGAGAAGGCCGCCCAGGCCAAAAAGGCCGGCGCGGCTCATGTGATCCTCTATCGCGAGAAGGACTTCGTCCCGGAGGTCGCCGCGATCACCAAGGGCGCGAAATGCCACGTCGTCTATGACGGGATCGGCAAGGCGACCTTTCCAGGCTCGCTCGACTGCCTGCGTCCCTTCGGGACCTTCGCTTCATATGGCGCGGCTTCCGGCACGATCGAGAATTTCAGCATCGGGCTGCTCGCCCAGAAGGGATCGCTATTCGCCACGCGGCCCACTCTCTTCACTTTCCTTGCCGACCGGGCGCGGTTGGAGCACATGGCGCGCGACCTCTTCAGCGTACTGCGCTCAGGCGCGGTGAAGATCAAGATCGGCGCCCGCCTGCCGCTCGCGGAGGCGGCGCGCGCTCATGCGGCCCTCGAGGCGCGCGAGACGACCGGATCGACCGTCTTGATCCCTTAAGGGCGCCGCCGGATGAGGCTGGCGAGATCAACCAGGATCGGCCCTCAGCGGAAAGCGACCGCGCCGGGGCAAATTTTGCATCAACTATCGACGAGATTTTCTGAAACTGGCGCTTTTTTCGCGCCGCGGCTGATCAATCCCGCCGTCGACGCCAAAGCCGTCGCAGCGACGTTGAAGCGCCTCGGCTTCGAGCTCGCCGAAGGGTACGAGCTCGCCTTTCAGCAGATGCGATCCATCCTGTCGCAATTCTCTGCCGCGCTGCAGGACGCCAAAGGCGCCGTCGTCTATCATGCGGGCCATGGCGCGTCGCTATCGAGGACGACTGTCGCCGATCTGGAGCCTCCGTCGCCACAGCCCGCGCGCCGTCATTGTCGAGGCTTGCGCCGCGGACCGACAGGCGACTGATCCCTTGGGAATCGGCGCAGCGCTCCAACCTGCTCGCCGACTATCAGGCCATCTGAACGCCTTGTCGCAGCGCGCGTGTTCGCGCCGATGGCGCGCAATCGGATCGCCGCTCTGACGGGTGAACAGTCCGCTGAACAGCCGGCGACAGCCGGCTTCATCGCCGTCAACGCCTGATGCGGAGACGGCGGAGACTGAAAAGGGGGCTCAATCTCGGCCTTTCCGGGCAAAGAGAGCTGGCGCTGCGGCTCGCGGCGCTCAAATTCGATCCCGGGACCGCCGGACGGGCGAGTCGGCGAGAAGGCGCGATGCGCCATTCGCGAATGGCGGACGAAGCAGGGGCTTCAACCTTCCGGATGGTTGAACGCCTCGCGAATATGTGCGGCGCCGACGTCCGAATAACCCATCCCGCGTCGTTGCCAGCGTCCCGAGATCGTAAGTTGCCGCGAAAGTGCTTGGCGAATTTTTCGAAAAGTTCGCGCCCTTTGGCGCTGGCTCTATTTCGGCGACCCGTTAAGATTAGTTGAAATCTTGGCGGGGAGGCCGAGTTTGGCGCAATCTGACGCGACTAACGAAGGGCACGGCGCGGCGACGCCGCTCTTGGCCGTTCGCAACATCACCAAGCGGTTCGGGACATTCACTGCGAACGACCATGTCAATCTCGACCTGGCCCAGGGCGAGGTTCACGCTTTGCTCGGCGAGAACGGCGCCGGCAAGTCGACGCTGGTCAAGATGCTCTACGGCATTCTGGCGCCGACCGAAGGGGAAATCCTTTGGATGGGCGCGCCGATCCGCCTGCCCAATCCGAACGCCGCCAGGGCTCTCGGCATTGGCATGGTCTTCCAGCATTTCTCGCTCTTCGAGAATCTGACTGTCGCGGAAAATATCGCGCTGGTCATGCCGTCGTCTCAGAAGCTCGACGATGTGCCGGACAAGATCGCCGAAATCTCGCGGGCCTATGGCATGGGGCTCGAGCCGTCTCGACCCGTGTGGACGCTATCGGCCGGCGAGAGACAGCGCATCGAGATTGCGCGCTGCCTGTTGCAAGATCCGAAAGTCCTCATCCTCGACGAGCCGACTTCGGTGTTGACGCCGCAAGAGGCGGAGAAGCTATTCGAGACTTTGGAGCGCTTGAAAGCCGAGGGCAGGGCGCTGCTCTACATTTCGCATCATCTCGAGGAGGTGCAGCGCCTTTGCGACCGGGCGACGATCCTGCGCCTCGGCAAAATGGTCGGAACCTGCAATCCACGCGTGGAGACGCCGCGTTCGCTGGCGGCTTTGATGGTTGGCTCGGAAATCAAGGAAATCAGACCCGCCGGCGCGCATGAACTCGGCCCGGAACGCCTGATCGTCGCGAATTTGAGCCTACCTTCGCCCGAACTGCACGGCGTCGCCTTGAAGAATGTCTCAGCCTCGGTGAAGGGGGGAGAAATCTTCGGCGTCGCCGGCGTCGCCGGCAATGGCCAGTCCGAGTTCTTCGCCGCGCTCTCCGGCGAGACTCTGGCGCGGTCGCCCAATGCGATCGTCATCGATGGTTCGCCGGTCGGGACTTTTGGCATCGGCGCTCGGCGCGCTCTGAACGCCGGTTTCGTGCCCGAGGAGCGCAACGGCCATGCCGCCGCGCCGGATTTCACGCTCTCCGACAATATCGTGCTTTCCGGCCATGCCTCCGGCGGCATGACGCGAGCCGGCTTCATCAACGCTGCGCTGGCGAAGGAAAAATCGCGGAATGTGATCGCTTCATTCGACGTACGCGCGGCCGCGCCCGACCCGCTGGCGCGTACGCTCTCAGGCGGCAATTTGCAAAAGTTCGTCGTCGGACGCGAAATCCTGCGCGGGCCCTCGGTGCTTGTCATCAACCAGCCGACCTGGGGCGTCGATGTCGCCGCCGCCGCGACGATCCGCCAGGCCTTGCTCGATCTTTGCGCCAAGGGCGCCGCGGTGTTGATCATCAGCCAGGATCTCGATGAATTGTTCGAGATTTGCGACCGCATCGCGGTTATCCACACCGGCGAATTATCGGCGCCGCTGCCGGCGCGCTCGACGACCCGCGAGGAGGTCGGGCTTTTGATGGCCGGTATGGGCGGGGCGGATCATGCGCATTGACCTTGAAGCGCGGCCGAAGCGGTCGACCTTACGCGAAATTCTCTCGCCGGTGGCTGCGCTCATCGTCGCCATCGCTATCGGGGGCGTGGCGGTCGCGATCATGGGCCGCTCGACTTTGACCGCTTTCGACGTTTATTTCGTCGAACCGCTGTCGCAATTCTATTCGCTGCAAGCCATTGCGGTGAAAGCTTCGCCGCTGATCCTGATCGCGGTCGGCCTCGCCTTCTGCTATCGCGCCAATCTCTGGAATATCGGCGCCGAAGGGCAATTCATCGCCGGCGGCGCGCTCGGCGGCTGGCTTGGCCTGGTCACGCACGACGGGGCGTACCAGGCGATCGGCGGCTGGTGGATCCTGCCGGCGATGATGCTCCTCGGGATCATCGGCGGCGCGCTCTACGCGATGGTGCCGGCGGTCCTGCGCGTTTGGCTCAATGTGTCGGAAATCCTCACCAGCCTGATGCTGGTCTATGTCGCGCAACTCTGCCTCGACTGGCTGGTGCGCGGGCCGTGGAAGGATCCGCACGGGTTCAATTTCCCGGTCACCGTCAATTTCGATCCCGAAGCGACGCTGCCGATCCTTTTCGAGGGCGGCACGCTTCATCTCGGCGTCCTGTTCGCGCCGATCGTCGTGATCGTCGCCGCAATCATCTTCGCCAAGACGATCTTCGGCTTCCAGGTGCGGCTCGCCGGCTCTTCGCCGAAGGCGGCGCGCTTCGGAGGCTTTGACGACAAACGCATCGCTCTTGCCGCTTTCGCCATTTCGGGCGGCTTGGCCGGTCTTGCCGGCGTCGCCGAAGTGTCCGGCAAGATCGGTCAGGTCCTCACCACGATTTCGCCGGGCTACGGCTTCTCGGCGATCATCGTCGCCTTTCTCGGGCGGCTGTCGCCGGTCGGCATTTTCATCGGCGGCCTCGTCCTTGCGATAACCTTTGTCGGCGGCGAGGACGCTCAGATCGCCTTGCAACTGCCCGGCGACCTGACCCTCGCCTTTCAAGGCGTCCTGCTGATTTGTGTGCTCGCCGCGGATGTGCTCGCCCGTTATCGGCTGCGTGTCAGACTGGGAGGCGCGTCGTGACGTTCGATCCGCAGCAATTGCAGGATGTCCTGGTCATCGTCGTCACGGCTGCGACGCCGCTGTTGATCGCCGCGGTCGGCGAATTGGTGGCCGAGCGCTCCGGCGTCCTCAACCTCGGCGTCGAGGGTATGATGATCGTCGGCGCCGCGACCGGCTTTGCGGCCGCTTATTCGACGGATTCGACCCTAGTCGGCGTCGCCGCCGGCATCATCGCCGGCATGATCCTCGCCGGCATTTTCGCTTTCCTGACGCTTGGCCTTGCGACCAATCAGGTCGCCTCGGGGCTCGCCCTGACAATTCTCGGCCGCGGCGTCGCCAATTTGATCGGCGCCGGCTTCGTCGGCCTCAAGCGCACCGCCGCGCCCCACCTCTACATCCCCGGCCTTTCCGACATTCCCCTCGTCGGCAAACTCGTCTTCGGCGAGGACTTCTTCGTCTATTTCGCGCTTATCCTGACCGGGGCGACCGCCTATTGGCTGATGCGCACCAGGTCGGGACTGACGTTGCGCGCCATCGGCGACAATCACTCTTCCGGCCATTCGCTGGGCGTTCCGGTCCGCCGCATCCGCCTTCTCGCCGTGCTCTTCGGCGGCGCTTGCGCGGGTCTTGCCGGCTCGTACCTGTCGCTTGCCTATACGCCGTTCTGGTCGCCGGATATGACCGCTGGGCGCGGCTGGATCGCGCTCGCTCTCGTCGTCTTCGCCTCCTGGAGACCGTGGCGCGCTTTCGCCGGCGCATTGCTTTTCGGCGGGGTCACTGTGTTGCAGCTCGTCTTCCAGACCTGGGGCGTGCCGATCGCGCCGCAATTCCTGGCGTCGCTCCCCTATTTGACGACGATCGCAGTGCTGGTCGTGTTGTCGATCCGCGACATTCGCGGCGCGGCGGCGCCGGCTTCGCTTGGCATATCCTTCATTCCCGACCGATGATCGGCCGGGAATGAAGCGCTTTTTGTTGCTTGGACGTTCCGCGCTTCCTAAGCTTTGTTCGCGGCTTAACGGGCGCGGGACCCGAGAGGATTAACCGGATACGGCCGCCGGGACAGTGTCGCATGGTCGGAATTTGAGAGCGAATGGGAGGATTCTATGCGCAAGTTCGTCACAGCCGCCGCGGTCGCGGCGCTTACATTGGCTTTTGCCGGGGCCGCCGAGGCCGCCGGCAAGCTGAAAGCCTGTTGGGTCTATGTCGGGCCGGTCGGCGATTTCGGCTATTCCTACCAGCATGACCAGGGCCGGCTCTTTGCCGCCAAGGAGCTCGGCGACAAGGTCGACGCCACCACCTTCCTCGAGAATATCCCCGAGAACGACAGCGAGCGCGCCTTCGAGCAACTCGCCCGTTCGGGCTGCAACATCATCTTCGGGACGTCCTTTGGCTTCATGGACCCGATGCTGAAAGTCGCCAAGAAATTCCCGAATGTGAAATTCGAGCACGCGACGGGCTACAAGCGCGCGCCGAATCTGGCGACTTATGCGGCCAAATTCTACGAGGGCCGCTATGTGATGGGCCAGATCGCCGGGAAGATGACCAAGACCAACACGATCGGCTACATCGTCTCCTTCCCGATTCCAGAAGTCGTCTCCGGCATCGATTCCTTCGAGGAAGGGCTGAAGTCGACCAATCCGAACGCCAAGGTCAAGATCGTCTGGGTCAGCACCTGGTTCGATCCGGGCAAGGAGGCGGACGCGGCCAAGGCGCTTCTTGCCGGCGGCGCCGACATCCTTGTCCAGCACACCGATTCGGCTGCGCCGCTGCAAGAGGCGGAAAAGGCGGGCAAACTCGGCTTTGGCCAGTCCTCCGACATGATGAAGTTCGCTCCGAAGGCGCAATTGACGGCCAATACCGACAATTGGGGTCCCTACTACACCTCGCGCCTGAAGGCGGCGCTCGACGGGACCTGGAAGTCCGAAGACACTTGGGACGGCATTGGCAAGAACATGGTCGTGCTCGCGCCCTTCGCCAACATGGCGGACGATATAAAGGCGATGGCCGAGAAGACCACCGCCGATATCGCCTCGGGCAAACTCCAGATCTTCGCTTGTCCGGTTCTCGACCAGACCGGCAAGGATCAGTGCAAGCCCGGCGCTAAGACGCTGGAGGATGGTCAGATTTTGGGCATGAACTGGTATGTCCAGGGGATCGATGATAAAATGCCGCAATAGTCTCGGACATCGTGAGGAAAACTTTGCGGGGCGGCCTTCGGGCCGCCTCTTTTTCTTGGAACAGACGTCTTGGCTTCAGACCGAAGGCGAGCGAAGGACGCGTCCGACCCGTAATCGCTTGGCTGGCGCCAAAGCAGCGCGTATAGGACGCATTTGAACATGGCGCGAGCGCCCATAAGCCGGATATGAAAGGCCTGACGAGCCGATGACCGAACCGATGCGATTGAAGGGCCAAGAAGGCGTGGACGCGTCCGTCAACAAGAAAACCGAAGAAGGCGGTCTATGGGAGATTGTCAAAGTCATCCTGCAAGCGGTGGCGATCGCCATCGTCATCCGCACCCTTCTGTTCCAGCCCTTCAACATTCCCTCTGGCTCGCTGTTGCCGACGATCGACATCGGCGACTATCTATTCGTATCGAAATATTCGTACGGCTATTCGCACTATTCGTTGCCGTCCTTCCTCGATTGGTTTCCCAATGCGATACACGGACGCATTTTCGCCTCGCAGCCCAAACGCGGCGACGTGATCGTCTTCAAGCTGCCGCGCGACGACAATATGGACTACATCAAGCGCCTGATCGGCTTGCCCGGCGACAAGATTCAAGTGGTTCACGGTCGTTTGATCATCAACGGCCAGATGGCCGATCGTGAGCCGCTGTCGCCCTATGAAACGACCGATCGTTTTGGCCACGCCATCGAGGTGCCGCATTATCTCGAGACGCTGCCGGGCGGCGTCAAGCACGAGATCATTCAAATCGACGGCGATAACGGCCTCTTGGACAATACCGACGTCTATGAGGTGCCGCCGGGCCATTATTTCATGATGGGCGACAATCGCGACAACTCGACCGATTCGCGCGTTCCGCCCGACCATGACGGCGTCGGCTATGTGCCCTTCGAAAATCTGATCGGCAGGGGCGAGATCATCTTCTTCTCGGTCGAGGACGGCGCCGCCGCCTGGGAAGTCTGGCGCTGGCCCTGGACAGTGCGTTGGAATCGGCTGTTCAAGCCGGTCCACTAGTATGTCGGAGCGCGCGCGGGCAAAAGTCTCGCTCGCTGATCTCGAGATCAGGCTCGCCTATCGATTTTCAGACCGCTCGCTTGCCGAACGCGCGCTGACGCATCTGTCGGCGGCGCCGTCGGACTTGGAGGGCGGACGGCTGGAATCCTATCAACGCCTCGAGTTTCTCGGCGACCGCGTTCTTGGCCTGGCCGTCGCCGACATGCTCTACGCCGCCTATCCGCAGGCGAGCGAAGGCGAGTTGTCGATCCGTCTCGCCGCATTGGTGCGCCGCGACGCCTGCGCCGAGGTCGCCGCGTTTTGGGATCTCGGCCGGCATCTTCGCCTCGGACTGGGCGAAGTCCAGACAGGCGGGCGCAAGAAGACGACGATCCTTGCCGACGTTTGCGAAGCCTTGATCGGCGCGGTTTTCCTCGACGGCGGCTTTGTG
>DASZFX010000242.1:0-2344 GCA_035939375.1 Roseiarcus sp. | reverse complement strand
TCGCGGGACTTCTCGATAAAGTCGGCGTCAAGTTCGAGGCGGTGAAATCCTCGCCCTTGAAGGCCACGCCCAACGGCCTCGAGCCGACCAGCGAAGAAGCGCGGGCGGCCATGGCGTCGCTGGTCGCCGACAGTTTCGATTGGTTCAAGACGCTGGTGAAGGAAAGGCGCGGCCTCAGCGACGCCGAACTCGCCCAGGTCGACGACGGGCGCGTCTTTACCGGCCGCCAGGGCGTGCCCTTGAAGCTGGTCGACGCGATCGGCGGCCAGCGCGAGGCGATTCAATGGCTCGAACACGAGCGGGGCGTCGCCAAAGACCTTCCCGTCCGCGATTGGAAACCCGAGCGCAGCCTCGGTCGACTCGCCTTTTTCGGCTCCGCCGCGGCGATCGCCGATCAACTCGGGATGACGGGCCTCGGCGCGACCTTGCGCCAGAGCGAACTTGCCGGCGAGAGTCAATTGCTTGACGGTCTTGTGTCGATTTGGCAGCTTCCAGGGCGTGACTGAGTGGAAATCCGCCTCGCGTCCTTCATGCCGGTCGCCAATGATGGGGAAATCCATTGATTAAGTCCGAACTGGTGCAGCGGATGTCGGCGCGCAACCCACATCTCTACCAGCGCGACGTCGAGAACATCGTCGATGCGATCCTCGACGAGATCACGGCGGCGCTGGCGCGAGGGGAAAGGGTCGAATTGCGCGGCTTCGGCGCGTTTTCAACGAAGCAGCGCGCCGCTCGAACCGGGCGCAATCCGCGCACCGGCGATCAGGTCCCGGTGATCGAGAAGGTCGTGCCCTTCTTCAAGACCGGCAAGGAAATGCGCGAGCGGCTCAACAAGGGCGTCAGCGGCTGACGCGGCCTACCGATGTGGAAAGTCGCCAAATTCTTCATCCTCGCGGTGGTCGCGATCGCCCTCCTGGTCTTCGCCTTCGCCAATCGGCAAATCGTCAACGTTTCCTTCGATCCTTTCGTATCGGGCGACGCGCCCGCCTTCGCGATCGCGGCGCCGCTGTTTCTTGTTTTGCTTCTGACCCTGATCATCGGCGTCATTGTCGGCGGCGCGGCCGTTTGGCTGAGCCAGCGCCGCTTTCGCCGCGCAGCGCGCCAGAGCCGCGCCGAGGCCGATCGTCTGCGCGTGCAGGCCGCCGGCGCGCCCGTCGTCCGCTGACTCGCGTCTTTAGGTTCGCCGCTTCATTCTTTCCACCCATCGAGCCCCGCCATGCGGTTGATCAACGCCGACGACCTTGACAAGCGCCTGGATTTTCCCGCGCTGATCGACGCTCTCGCCGAGGCGTTTCGCGGCGGCTTCGCCGCCCCGACGCGCCATCACTACGCGATCGAGCGCCCGGGCGCCGCTACGGCGACGCAATTGCTGATGCCGGCCTGGACGACCGGCAGGCGCGGCGAGGACGCCTTTATCGGCGCCAAAATCGTCAGCGTATTTCCCGACAATGCAACCCGCGGATTGCCGGCGGTACATGGCCTCTACGTGCTCCAATCGGGCGACACGGGCGCGCCGCTCGCGGCGATTGACGGCACGCGACTGACGCTTTGGCGCACCGCGGCCGCCTCGGCGCTCGCCGCGCGTTTTCTCGCCAGGAGCGATGCGCGGCGCCACTTGATGGTCGGCGCTGGAGCGCTGGCGCCCTTTCTGATCCGTGCGCATCGCGCGGTACGGCCGATCGCCGAAGTCGCGATCTGGAATCACCGGCGCGCCGGCGCCGAGCGGCTGGCGGCGGCGCTCGCTCGCGAGGGACTTCGCGTCGCGGTCGCCGACGATCTCAAAGCAGCGGCGCGGCAAGCCGACGTCATCTCTTGCGCGACCTTGACATCCGCGCCCTTGATCAAGGGCGCCTGGCTCAGAGCCGGTCAGCATGTCGACCTCGTCGGCGCCTTCAACCTTCAGATGCGCGAGGTCGACGATGAGGCGCTGAAAAAAGCCCGCGTCTTCATCGACACCGAGGCGGCGCTGCATGAGGGCGGCGACGTCGCTGCAGCGCTCATGAGCGGAGCGATCGAGAAGGCCCACGTCGTCGCCGACCTCGCTGCGCTTTGCGCCGGCGCGAAGGGACGTCAAGGGCCTGACGAAATCACGCTGTTCAAGTCGGTCGGCTCGGCGATCGAGGATCTCGCGGCGGCGATGCTCGCGTGGAAGAGGATAGGTTGGGAATAAGGGCTACGGCGGCTATGTCGCTGAATACCCCGCGCCACGCCGCCTCATCGCCGTCAAGCGCCTTCGGCGCTTCTCCGCTTCGCTTCGACCCTTCGGGTGACTGCGACGAGGCGGCGCGGCATGTCGGTCGTCAGGAGGTTTTGGTGACGATACCGGCCATGGGCCGGTTCGCTC
>DASZFX010000241.1:0-2511 GCA_035939375.1 Roseiarcus sp. | reverse complement strand
ACCGAAATGCCGACTGGTCCCCTCGAGACCGAAATGCCTGGCGTTAGCGTCGCGTGAGCGCTTGCCCGACGCGTCGCACGCTCCGGCCGCGCCTCGATTGAAGCCGGATCGCGACGGAGCGACGCGTTTCCTCGGCGGGCGTTCGCTGGGCAACGAGGGCGATCGGGTCGTATGGGCAATCGCGTCGGCGTGGGTAGCAGCCGAGCCAAAGCTGGGTCCGCTTGGGCATTCGCCGCGAGCGCCTGCTGGCGCTGGTCGGCGCGCCAGTCTTGATCGCCCGTATTGGCCCTCGAACGCCGGACCATAGAGGGTTCGGCATGGGCACAAGACGACCCGCAATAGCGCCGCGGAGTACGTCCGTGATCCGACCGCCTTTAACCGTCGACGTCGCCATTGATTTTCATCCGTTCCGCGACGGACGAGCGCGAGCCCTCGGCGGGCGTTCAGCGGGCGGTAGCGGGCGATCGGGTTGCAACAGCAAACGCTGCGGCGTGGTATTCATCCGACTTTGCGCGAACTCGGCTTCCGCCTTCGCGGCGAGAGTTTTGTGGCGCTGCTTTGCGGCCGAGGTTTGTCCGCCGCGTCGCCCGGCGAAGCGAATGGTCGTGGCGTGGCTTTCTCTGAGCCGACGATAAGCTTCAAGCTCCGGGCGTATCGCTTCGAAGACGTTAAGAATTTGCGGCTTCCATCGTCGCCAAGTCGGAGCGTGGGCACGCGCGATGCTGCGGAGTTCCCAGTCCGCTATTGGGAGCGACCGGCACTGAGTTTGCCAGAAATGTAGGATGATACGAAACAAGGAGCCTGCCGCGGCAGACGGCATCGCCACAAAGTCCGGGTGATCGACAGCGCCCTCGATGGGTATCGGGAACAGTTTTCGGCGCGGCATAGGCTCAACATAGAGCGCACGGCGCGCCGAATGAAGGGGCGCGAACGACGCTTTCTCGCTCGCGAGTTGACGCTGATTGTGCGCCCTACTGACGTCAAGCGAGCAATTACTGCGCGCCCAAACAGGCAAGAGTAAACAGAATCGCTTGCTCGGCTGAGAACCCTCGACTTCGCCCTCAATTTTGCGCTCGCGCGTGTCCTCCCTTGTCCCTGAAAAAACAAAACGCCGAGCTCGTGCTTAGCTCGTTTTGCATCGTCTTGTTTCTACTTGATAAATTGGAGTGGGCGAAGGGATTCGAACCCTCGACCCCAACCTTGGCAAGGTAGAGATTGGGGTTTGCTACTGGTAGCTTGAGATTGCCGGCGTCTCAGACATCCCCAGAAATCCATTGTTTCTGATTGCGGACCTTTACCCATGTTTGATATCGTTTGCGTCAAGTTGGTAGCTATATGGTAGCTAGCTATCAAGGACGAGGCTGGTGCAAAACGATGGCTGAGCGGCGGATCGGATTGCGCGAGGTGAGGGCGCTCAAGCCGGGCCAGACGGTCTGGGATGCGGGTGTCTCCGGGTTCGCGGCCAGACGCCAAAAGGGCGAGGCGGTCGCCTACGTCCTCAAATACCGCACTGCTGTAGGTCGCCAGCGCTGGCTGACGATCGGCCGCCACGGGGCTCCCTGGACGCCAGACACGGCCCGTGAGAAGGCCAAGGAGCTGCTTGGCGAGGTCGCGAAGGAACGTGATCCGGCCGCCGAGAAACAGGCCAAGCGCCACGCCCTGACGATCGCAGAGCTGTGCGACGCTTACATGGTCGATGCCGAAGCTGGCCGCGTGCTGAAGCGCGGCGGCGCGTCGAAAAAGGCGAGCACGCTGACGATCGACAAGGGCCGGGTCGAGCGGCACATCAAGCCCCTTCTTGGCCCGCGCGCCGTCGCGGCCGTGACGCGGCGCGACGTGGAGCGGTTCTTACATGACGTGGCTGAAGGAAAGACGGGTGCGCGAATCAAGACCAAGCCGCGCGGCCTTGCGCGCGTCAAGGGCGGCAAGACGGCGGCCAATCGCAGCGTCGGGTTGCTTGGCGCGATCTTCACCTATGCCGTCCGGCACGGCATGAGGCCCGACAACCCCGTGCACGGTTCGCAGCGCTTCGCCGACGCCAAGCGTGAGCGGCGACTGTCCGAAGACGAATACGCGGCTCTCGGCTCGGCGCTCAGGGCAGCACAGGAAACGAACATCTGGCCCCCAGCCGTGGCGATGGTCCGCTTTCTCGCCGCGACGGGATGGCGCCGTGGCGAAGCGCTCGGCTTGCGGTGGCCGGAGGTTGACCTGAAGAGGCGCACCGCAATTCTCGGCGACACGAAGACGGGCAAGTCGTTGCGCCCGCTCTCGCGCTCCGCCTGCGACGTGCTTCGCGAGATGGTCAACCTGCGCTCGCCGACGAGCGATTTCGTCTTTCCGGCGACGCGCGGCGAAGGAATGATGGCCGGATTCCGCAAGCTGTGGGGTCGTATTGCAAAGCTTGGCGAACTTCCGACGGACGTGACGCCGCACGTTTTAAGGCATTCCTTCGCCTCACTGGCGGCGGATCTTGGCTTTTCCGAGCCAACGATCGCGGCGTTGGTTGGACAC
>DASZFX010000240.1:0-9695 GCA_035939375.1 Roseiarcus sp. | reverse complement strand
GCCGCCGAGCCCGACATAGCCCGCGTGCCGGTGATGATCGATTCTTCGAAATTCTCGGTCATCGAAGCCGGCCTCAAATGCGTGCAAGGCAAGCCGCTGGTCAATTCAATCTCGATGAAGGAAGGCGAGGAGGCCTTTCTCGCACACGCCCGCCGCGTACGCGCCTATGGCGCCGCGGTCGTGGTCATGGCCTTCGACGAGCAGGGTCAGGCCGACACGTTGGAGCGCAAAGTCGCGATCTGCGGCCGCGCGTACAAGCTTCTGACGGAAGAAGCGGGCTTCCCGCCCGAAGACATCGTCTTCGATCCGAATATTTTCGCGATCGCCACCGGCATCGAGGAGCATGATCCCTACGGCGTCGCCTTCATCGAAGCGACGCGGCAGATTCGCGCGAGCCTGCCGCATGTGCATGTTTCCGGCGGCGTCTCTAGCCTCTCCTTCTCCTTCCGCGGCAACGAGCCGGTGCGCGAGGCGATGCATGCGGTGTTCCTGTACCACGCCATCCATGCCGGCATGGACATGGGCATCGTCAACGCCGGTCAGCTCGCCGTTTATGAATCGATCGAGACGGAGCTTCGCGAGGCCTGCGAAGACGTAGTTCTCAATCGTCGCAAGGACGCGACCGAACGCCTGCTGGCGCTGGCCGAGCGCTTCAAGGGCGCTGGCGGCAAGGCCGCGCGCGAACAGGATCTCGCCTGGCGCGAGGCGTCGGTCGAAAAGCGCATCGAATACGCCCTCGTCAACGGCGTCACCGAGTTCATCGACGCCGACACCGAGGAAGCGCGGCTCAAAGTCGAGCGCGCATTGCAGGTGATCGAAGGGCCCCTGATGGCCGGCATGAATGTGGTCGGCGATCTCTTCGGCTCAGGAAGGATGTTCCTGCCGCAGGTGGTGAAATCCGCCCGCGTGATGAAACAGGCTGTGGCCCTCCTGCTCCCCTATATGGAGGCGGAAAAGGCCGCCAACGGCGGCGCGGTGCGCCAAAGCGCCGGCCGCGTGCTGATGGCGACCGTCAAGGGCGACGTCCATGACATCGGCAAGAATATCGTCGGCGTCGTCCTCGCCTGCAACAATTACGAGGTCATCGATCTCGGCGTGATGACGCCGGCGACGAAAATCCTCGAGACGGCGCGCGACAAGCAAGTCGACATCATCGGCCTTTCCGGCCTGATCACTCCCTCGCTCGATGAAATGGCGCATGTCGCCGCCGAAATGGAGCGCGAAGGCTTCGACATTCCCCTGCTCATCGGCGGGGCGACGACAAGCCGCGTGCATACCGCGGTGAAAATCCATCCGCGCTACAAGCGCGGCCAGGCCATCTATGTCGTCGACGCGAGTCGCGCCGTCGGCGTCGTCTCTTCGCTGCTCTCGCCGGGCGCGCGCGACAAATATGTCGAGACGGTGCGCGCCGAATATCGAAAGGTCGCCGACGCCCATCAGCGCAGCGAGGCCGACAAGCTGCGCCTCAGCCTCGCCAAGGCGCGCGCGGCCGGCTTCAAGGCCGACTGGACGGCGTACGAACCGCCGGTCCCGACGTTCCTGGGAACGCGCGTCTTCGAAAACTACGACCTTGCGGAACTTGCGCGCTATATCGACTGGACGCCTTTCTTCCAGACCTGGGAGCTGAAGGGCCGTTATCCCGCTATCTTGCAAGACGAGAAGCAAGGCGAGGCGGCGCGGCAATTGTTCGAGGACGCCAAGGCCATGCTGGCGCGCATCATCGAAGGACGCTGGTTCAAGCCGAAAGCCGTCATCGGCTTCTGGGCCGCTGGCGCCGTCGACGACGACATCCGCCTGTTCACCGACGAGACGCGCATGCGCGAGCGCGCGACCTTCTTCACCTTGCGCCAGCAACTGACCAAGCGCGACGGCCGGCCGACGCTCGCGCTTTCCGATTTCGTCGCGCCGGTCGACAGCGGCAAGCGCGACTATATCGGCGGCTTCATCGTCACCGCCGGCGTTGAAGAACAGGCGATCGCCGATCGCTTCGCCCGCGCCAACGACGATTATTCCTCGATCCTGATCAAGGCGCTTGCCGACCGTTTCGCCGAGGCTTTCGCCGAGGCGATGCACCAGCGCGTGCGCCGCGAATTCTGGTCTTACGCGCCCGGCGAGACGCTCACGCCGGACGAACTGATCGGTGAAACCTATCGCGGCATCCGCCCGGCGCCGGGCTATCCGGCCCAGCCCGATCATACCGAGAAGGCGACGCTCTTTGGCCTGCTCGACGCCGAGCGTCGCATAGGCGTGAAGCTGACGGAATCTTACGCCATGTGGCCGGGCTCCTCAGTCTCGGGCCTCTATATCGCCCATCCGGACGCGCGCTATTTCGGCGTCGCCAAGGTCGAACGCGATCAGGTCGAGGATTATGCGCGGCGCAAGGGGATGGACGTCAACGAGGTCGAGCGCTGGCTTGGGCCGGTCTTGAACTATACGCGTCAGCCGGAAGATGCGGCGGCGTGACGCTTGATGAAGGTGGGCGCGGACATCAGGACCTCCCGGATGGCGCTTTCCTCCGAGCCGAAGATTCAATGCGGCAAGGGCAGTTCTCCCTCAGACCCTTGAATGTCTTTGTTCGTATCGTCGCGGGCGCCGACCATATATTGCACGAGTTCCTCGGTGTTCGTCTCGGCAGTCATTTTCTCAGTCACTTTCCGGCCGCCGTGCATGACGATGAGGCGATCGGTAACCGCGAACACGTCCGGCAGAATATGCGTGATCAGGATCACCGGCACGCCGCGCGCCCGCAGCGCGCGGATGAGGTCAAGGACCTTCTTCTGTTCGATCACGCCAAGATTGTTCGTCGGTTCATCCATGATCATCAGTTTGGCGTCCCAATAGACGGCCCGGGCGATGGCGACGGCCTGACGCTGACCGCCGGAGAGGCTCTCGATCGGCTGCGTCAGCGTGGGAAAGCTGATCTCGAGGGAATCGAGGGTGCGGCGCGATTCGCGCAACATGTGCTGATCGTCGAGCGTTTTGATCAGCCCGGCGAAATAGCGCTTCTTCACCTCGCGCCCAAGAAAGATATTGGCCCCCACGTCGAGATTGTTGGCGAGCGCAAGGTCTTGATAGATGGTTTCGACGCCGTGGCGGCGGGCGTGGATCGGATGCGAGAACGCCACGCGCGCGCCCTCGAAGAATATCTCGCCTTCGTCGGCTGCATGAACGCCTGATATGCATTTGATCAGCGTCGACTTTCCGGCGCCGTTGTCGCCGAGCAGGCCGACGACTTCGCCGCGGTTGATCTCGAAGCTCACGTTGCTGACCGCCATCAGGCCGCCGAAACGCTTGGTGATGTTCCTCACCTCGAGAAGCGGCTTGCTCATTTCGCCGTGCTCCGCCGCTGGCGGCCGGTGATCAGGTCGCGAGACTGGTCGATCAACACGGCGACAATGACGACCGTTCCGACCACGATGAACTGCCAGAAGGCCTCGACATTGAGCATCACCAGCCCGGTCGTCAGAACCGCGATGATCAGGGCGCCGATCACCGTCCCGATCACGGTTCCGGCGCCGCCGAACAGGCTCACGCCGCCGATGATCACCGCTGCGATCGAGGAAAGAAGCAGCGGATCGCCGATCACTGCCGAACCGGCGGTGAAGCGCAGCGTCGACAGAAAGCCGGCGATCCCCGCGGTCGAGGCGGAGAGGATGTAGAGCTTGATGACGTGGCGATCGACCGGAATGCCGGTGCGCTCGGCGGCTTCCATGCTGCCGCCGATCGCGTAGGTATGTCGGCCAAACTGGGTCCTGCGCAGGAGGAACATCGCGCAAACGACGACGCACGCGGTCAAGATGACGGGATAGGGCAGGATCGGATCCATCCGGCGCAGCAGCTCGCCGCTCACCTCCGGCCGGTTGAGAAAATAGAGGCCGCCGCCCTCGCCGCGGACATAGTAGATGAGCGCGTCATTGCCATAGGCGCGAAGGCCCGCCGGCAACCCGATCACCGTCGTGTTCTCGGACATGAGATAGGCGACGCCGCGAACGATGAACGAGGTGCCGAGCGTGACGATGAACGCCGGCACTTTCAGCTTCGAAATGATGACGCCATTGACGAAGCCGACCGCGGCTGCGCCGCCGACGCCCGCGACCAGTCCGATCAGAACGGAAGGAAAAAGCGGCGCCCCGCCGTCGAAAGCCCAGCGCAGCGCGAGCGCCGAAAGAACCGAAGCGAGGCTCATGACCCATCCGACCGACAGGTCGATGCCGGCGGCGATGATGACGAAGGTCTGGCCCAATCCGAGCAAAAGCACCGGAATGATCGCGACCAGAATGTTTTGCGTATTGCGGATGGTGAGGAAATTGACCGCTCCGTCGCTCACCAACGGCACCGCGACGACGAAGAAGAGGACCATCAAGCCCAGGAAAAGCCATGCCCAGATTCGGCTTAGCAATAGACCGAATCGCTGCGCCGACGTCCTGAGCGTCGAGGGACGCGTCCCGGCGAGCAGGGTAATTCTCGATCGGGGATCGATCACGTTTCCTCAGCGATTTGGGGGAAGGAATTGAAGCCGAAAACAATTCGGGGGCGCCGTTCTTAAGCACCCCCGATTTCAATTCAGGCGACCGCCTTATTTGCCCGGAACCTGATAGATGAACCGCGCAATCGCCGGATCCTTGACATTGTCCTTGGTGATGATCGCAAAGCCCGTCTCGACGCGGCGCGGGAGGCTCGTCACGCCGGCGGCGTCCGCCGCCGCAAATTGCACCGCCATATAACCCATGTCGAAGGGCTTCTGCGCGAGCACCATCGTGACGACGCCCTTGTTCATCAGCTCGATGGCCAGCTTCGTCGCGTCATAGGCGACGACCTGGACATGGCCAGCAAGACCGCCGTTGACGACCGCCGCGCCCGCGCCTTGGGCGCTGAAGACGTTGGTGCCGAAAACGCCGCCGAGTTTCGGCTCGCGTTCGAGCACCGCGGCGGTCTGTTGCGTGGCCTTGTTGGGGTCGTCGAGATTATAGTCCGGCCCGAGCGCTTTGATTTTTGGGAAATCCCTTTCCATAACCTCCTTGAAGCCCTTTTCGCGGCCTTCGACGGAGCTGACGTTAGGGTTCGTCGAATTGATGTAGACGACGCCCTCTCCGCCGATCGCCTTGGCGAGCGCGCGCGCCGAGATGCGGCCGCCCTCGGTATTGTCGGAGCCGATATAACTGAGGGGGAATTTCACCGCGCCGTTGACGTAGTCGCCGTTGCCGAGAAAAGTGTCGACCGTGATGACCTTGATGCCGGCGTCGGCGGCCGCTTTCAGCGGGCCGACCATCTGATCTTTGTCGGTCGGCGCGGTAATGATGTAGTTCAGATCGCCGCGGGCGATCATCGAATCGAGGATCGGCGTCTGCACTGCGACGCCCCAGGTCGACGGCACCTGCGTGACGACGTCAATTCCGAGGTCTTTCGCCGCGGCCTCAACGCCAAGCTGCATGACCTGATAGAACGGATCGACGACGCCCGGCAGGAACCCGATTTTGATCTTCCCGGCGGCGTGACCGCTGGTCGAGGCCAAGGCCAGAGCCAGGCCGGCGGCGACTGCAAATAACGATTGCTTGCGAAACATCGTTTCCTCCTCCCTCGACTGTCACCAGCGGAGCAAGTCGGACAGTTGAATCCGTCACGACCCGAAACTATTCAACCGACCCGCCTCGGATGGTCGATGCGGAACCTATCGTGCCTCTATCCAACCCCTTGGGCAAGGCCGATACTTTTCAAAGGCGAAGGGCGGCGGCAGGGTCGCGCCTCACGGCAGTCGGGATGACGAGCTCGCGACTGACGAGTCTCACCGGTCAGTCGCCTTGACCGCCGTGCGTTGGCAGGCCAGGCGGCGTAGCGAAAGCGGCGAGGCGTTCGTGAATGGGCCGCAGCGTCGATTGCAGCCCTCGAAAGACTCGCTCGTAGAAATCCGCGTAACATTGCGTCCATCGCGGCTCCGGCTCAACGATGCGAAAGCGACGCTGGAGGCCTGCGACCGCGGCGTCGAGGTCAGGCCAAAGACCTGCCGCGACGCCGCCGAGTAGCGCCGCGCCGAGCGCCGTCGCCTCGGCTTCGTCCATGACCAGAATAGGCTCGCCAAGCACGCTCGCTTTGATCGAAAGAAGAAGCGGGTTGCGCGATCCCCCGCCGATGACGCGAATTTCGCGCGGCCCGCCGACGCCAGGCAAAGTCGCAATCGCCTCGGTCATGCGGCGCATCTGCAGGCACAGGCCTTCGAGGACGGCGCGATAGAGCGAAGCGCGGCTCGATTCTTTGGTAAGGCCGATAAAAGCGCCGCGCGCCTCGGTGTCAGGCTCCGGCGCGGAGGCGTAAGCAAGATGAGGAAGGAAGACGGCGCCGCCGGCCGGCGGAAGAGCGCGCGCCTCCGCGATCAGCGCCTCATGCGACGCGCCGCCAGCCAGCGCGCGGAGCCACTCGATCGCCCCGCCTGAACTGTTGATCCCGCCGCCGACGTAGAAAAGATCGCGATGCGTGCCGATCGCGCCTTGGATGAAGCCTTGCGCATGGATATCGGCGCTGATCATCGGCTTGTCCGTGGCGCAGAGAACGGCTTCCGCCGTACCTATACTGTCGAGCAGCACGCCGGGCCGCGCCGCGCCCGCCGCGAAGAGACCGCACAGATGATCGTGGCCGCCGACGCCGACGATCGGCGGCGCGGTGAAACCGATCGAAGCGGAAAGCGCGGACCGTACCGGCCCGAGCGGCGCGCCGCTCGCCTTGAGCGGCGCGAAGAGCTCCGGCGCAAAGCCCAGCGCTGCGATGATCTCCGCCGACCATCCCCGCGCTCCGATATCGAGCGCCATCGTACGGGAAGCGAGCGTGAAGTCGGTGGCCGCGACCCCGGTAAGGCGAAAGGCGATCCAATCGGCGACGTTCAGCACGCGCTTCGCCTGGATGAATTGCTCCGGCCAATGGTCGCGCATCCACCAGAGTTTGCAGAGCGCAAGCGTCGGATCGAGCCGATGGCCGGTCAGTTCGAACAATCTGTCGGCGCCGATCCGCGCTTCGATCGCTCTCGCCGCCTTTTCGGCGCGGCGGTCGAACCAGGCGAGCGCCGGCGCGACCGCGCGTCCTTGAGCATCGACCAGGACCGTCGTTTCGCCAACGCTGGCGACCGCAAGTCCCGCGACCGGCGCTCCGGCCGGCAGCAAGCCCACGATTTCGCGAAGAGAGGTTTCGACGCTGGCGAAAAGTTCGTCGGGATCGTGATCGGCGCCGCCGTCGCCGCGGCCGCGGCTCGGCGTCGGCCGGCTCGCCGTGGCGAGATGCTCGCCGTCGGCGGCGAAGGCGAGAACGCGGATCGACTGTGTTCCGACGTCCACGCCGACGAGAATGGGAGATTGGATCGAGCTCCGCCGCGTCATTCTCAAGCCCGGTCGCCGCTTCGCCGGCGCTCTCGCGGCGCCCCGTCAATTCTTTTCCCGCGACGAGTTTTTTGCAACCGCTGGCGTCCTCGGGCGCGGCCCCTTGCCGCAAGCGCCGGCGCCCGCCGCTTTGACGCCGCAGTTTCCTGGTGACAATGATTCCCCTAATGATCGGTTGTCGATCGAACCGAGGGGCGCATGGCGCTGAAATCTTTGACGGTGCTCGCCGCGTTCGGCGCGCTATGGGCGAGCGCAGCGGCCGACGCGCAGACCGCCCCAGCGCCGACCTTGCCGTCGCTCGCCCTGAACCCTGAGGCGCCCTCGCCGTGGTCCGGGCTCTATGTCGGCAGCGAGGTTATGGCGGCTTTCGCCAAAGGTTCGAGGCCGGGTTTCGGCGGGGGGGCTTTCGCCGGCTATAATCGCGAACTCGCCAATAATCTGGTGATCGGCGTGCAGGCCAGCGCCGGCTATGCGCCCTATCTTTTCGCGAGTGGCCCCGCCCGAGGCTTCAATATTGCCGAGACAACCGCCAAGGTCGGCTACGACATGGGGCGGTTCATGCCTTACGTGACCGTCGGCGTCGCCTTCGCCAAGCCCGACGCCTTCGGGCCGCCCGCATTTACCGGCGCGGCCGATTCGATGAATTCGCTGTTCAGCTCGGGCGGCGATCTGCGCGCCTTCGGAACCGTCGGCGCGGGCTTCGACTATGCGATCAACAACAATCTGAGCTTCGGCATGGAGGTCAGGACGAACGCCGGCCGCGCGCCGATTGCGCCTTAGGGTTTTGGCGCTTACCCGCTTTATGAGTTGCCGCACCCTTGGACCGCCCGTATAGGTCCGCCCCGTCGTCACGCATTGCGTTGGAGCCCATGTCGTATCTCAGTCGCCGCGCGCTGCTCGTCGCCCTGATCAGCGCCTCCGGAGGGAGCTGGGTCATGCCGGCTTTTGCGCAACAAAGTCCGTCGCAGCCCGCCGCCGGGCCGGCGGCGCATTTCGGCTATGACGATGTCGTCAAAAAGGCGCGCGACCTTGCCGCCGCGCCCTTTGACGCCCGCCTGCCGCCGCTGCCCGACGGCCTTGCGCATTTCGATTTCGACGCCTGGCGCGATATTCGCTTTCGCTCCGACAAAGCCTTGCTCGGCCAAAGCGGCGGGCCTTTTCGGCTCGAATTGTTCCATCTCGGCCATCTCTACAAGCGGCCGGTGACCATCAACGTCCTGCGCGACGGCATACCTGCGCCGATCCCCTACGCCGCCAATCTCTTCGACTATGGTCGCAACAAGTTCGATGCGACCCTGCCGATCAATCTCGGCTTCGCGGGCTTTCGCCTCCACTATCCTCTCAATACGCCGCAGGTGATGGACGAGGTGATCGCCTTTCTCGGCGCGAGCTACTTTCGTTTTCTTGGCCGGGGTCAGCGCTACGGCCTTTCCGCGCGCAGCCTTGGCGTCAACACCGCCGTCGGTCAAACCGAGGAGTTCCCGTTCTTCCGCGAGTTCTGGATCGATACGCCCGGGCCCGGCGCGCAACGCGCGATCGTACATGGCCTATTGGACAGCGAATCGGCGACCGGGGCCTTCCGCTTTGAAATCTATCCGAGCCAGGAGACGACGCTCGAAGTCACCGCGACGATTTTTGCGCGGCGCGAAATCCCGACGCTCGATTTGGCGCCCCTGTCGTCGATGTTCCTGCTCGGCAAGAACGATCATCGGATCGCCGACGATTTCCGTAACGAATTGCACGATTCCGACGGGCTGCTCATCCATAACGGTGCGGGCGAATGGATCTGGCGGCCTTTGAGCAATCCGATCGAGCCGGCAATGTCGACCTTCCTCGACAAGGACATCCGCGGCTATGGGCTGTTGCAGCGCGACCGCAACTTCGGGGATTATCAGGACCTCGATCTCGCCTATGAACTGCGGCCAAGCTATTGGATCGAGCCGCGCGAGAATTGGGGCGAGGGCCAGATCGAACTGCTTGAACTGCCGACCACGGACGAGAGCAACGACAATATTGTCGCCTCCTGGGTCCCCAAGGGCCCGATCGAGGCCGGCCGCACGCTCAGCTACGGCTATCGGGTCACCGCGCTGATGAACGATGCACGCCTCGCGCCGGGCGGACGGGCGATCAGCACCTATCGAACCCATCCGCGCGCCCTCGGCTCGTCCGAGCCCTTGGCGCCCGGTTCGACGCGCTTCATCATCGATTTTTCCGGCGGCGACCTTGCCTATTACAGCGCCCAACCTTCGCTTGTCGAAGTGGTGCCGTCGGCGTCGAACGGGCGCATCACCCGTTCGTTCCTGACGTCAAATCCGCATGTGCACGGCTTTCGCG